>JAQBFJ010000171.1:0-6433 GCA_032123435.1 Verrucomicrobiota bacterium | reverse complement strand
TGTAGGTTGCGACAGATCAAGGGCTTGGAGAAGGGATCCGGATGAGGGCGTGTCGAGACACGTCGAAATCGGGTTCCGAGGCAAGTCCTTGAGGTGGTGTAAGATACACGCTCGCAGTAGATTCTTCATGAATAATGTGCGCCAGGGTTGACATAACGGCATACGTCATGTAGTTTGACTGGTTTTTATGCAAAGCAGTTTTTTGAAAAAACAAAATGCAAGGGGATCCATGCGGTCATGGACATGATAGAACAACTTCTAATAGTTCAGGAACATGATATCCGTATCCGGGAAATAAAAAAAGAGATGCAGGATATTCCGGCCAGAAAAAAGCAGGAAACAGAACGTTTAACCAAACACAAGAAAGCTCTTGCCGACAGCATGGAAATTCTTAAATCAAAAGAAGTAGAATTAAAAAGCATGGATGGCGAGATTGAAGCGCTCCGGGAAAAGATTTCCAAATTGCGCCAACAGCAAATTGAAATTAAGACCAATAAAGAATTCAAAGCAATGGATGCGGAAATAAAGGGAGTCGATAAACAAATTATCGCTGTCGAAGAAAATGAACTCCTTCTCATGGAAGACATCGAACAAGCCAGGCGTGACGTTGAAGAAAAGCGAGGCGAAAACACAGCAGAAGAATTACAGGTTCAATCAGACATAAAGGCTCTGGATCAACGTGTTGACAGGATTGAAGGAGAGGTCAAAACACTTCAATCAGAACGTGAAGTTGCCGCCGACAAAGTCGACCCCAATTGGCGCAAGCATTATGATAGAATTTTTAAACGAAAAGACAAGGCTCTTGTAGCGGTTATTGCCGGCATATGCAGTGGTTGCCACATGTCTTTACCTCCTGCTCTTGTGCATGACGCAAAAAAAAGAAGCGATATTGTTAGTTGCGGTCAGTGCGGCAGAATGCTATATTAATTATGGTTGGGATGATTGGTCGCTCTGAAATAACGATATAATCGTCATTTCGGGGAGGAAAGTCCGGACTCCAGAGAGCAGAATGTCCCGGTGTAGTACTGGGAAGTTTTTCGTTAAACGAAAGACATGGAAAGTGCCACAGAAAATATACCGTCTCTAACATGTCGCAAGGCAGGTGAGGGATAAGGGTGAAAAGGTGGTGTAAGAGACCACCGGGCTAAGAGTAATCGAGGTCGCAGGGCAAACCCCATTCGGAGCAAGATCAAATAGGAAATCGGAAGTTGCTCGCTTCGTTCGGCGCATGCGTCGTGCGGTTTCGGGTTGATCGCAAAAGATAAATGACCAACACTTTTTAAAGAGAGTGAACAGAATCCGGCTTATGATTCCCGCCAAAAAATATAGTCTTCTATGGGTTAAATGCGGCTGGCTTTTAATAGCAGTCGCATGTCTTACGGCTGTTTGTCTTTTCAGTCTCTATATCATTCTGCCCAGCGGCGCGTTGAAGCAACATAAGGATCCGCTGATATGCCATTCGTGGTTGGAATATAAGCCGGTTCGCGACTGCAACTGGCAGGTATTTAAAGGGCGCGAAGACATTCCTTCCCGTAATAAAGGTCTGCTTTCCCAACGCCTACGTCTCGCTGGAACCTATTTTGAATATGACAGTGAAGGTGTCAGTGATATACGCAAAGCAATTATTGATGATCTTAAGGTTGGCGAACAAAGAATTGTAACTGAAAACGAAAAAATAGACGAGATAAGAATTGTCAGCATATTCCGGGACAGGATTGTTCTACGTGATTCCTCTGGAGAGACAGAGCTTTGGCTCAGCTTTTCAGGCCCTGAAATCGCCTCTTCCAATCTCACAGCTTCCCTTGAGGCCGGCCAGACTGCCAGCCCGGAGAACGTGAACGATACTGGTTATGACCGTTTTGGCGGCAAGCAAGTAGGGGAGCGGCGCTGGTTATTTCAGCGTGAATCCCTGCTGAAATACTATCGCGAGCTCCTTGATGAGCCTGAACGGCTTGTTAGTGTTTTTGACTCCCTTCGACCCCTCTACAATGATGATAACAGGATTACCGGCTATGAGCTGCACATTGAGGGTGAATCTGATTTCTTTGCCTCAGCAGGGCTTCTTCCTGGTGATCGGATACGAATGGTAAATTCTACTCCCATGACCAGCCGGAGGCTGGCCGAGAATTTTATACGTGATTTTGTGGAGAATCGTGCAAGCGCCTTTGTTTTAGGCGTAGAACGCCAAAGCCAGACTCAAAAGTTCATATATCAGCTTGGTTCAGTAGAATCCGCCAATTAAGTGCCAATTTCATCTATTCTCATTATGCCTGAATTCCCATGAATTAGAAAGACCTGCAAAACCAGATGTAGTGAGTAGACATAAGATATATTATGCGACGTTAGGTGTTATTGTTAGGAAAATGGCAAATAAACCATATTTCCAGTAAATCCCGGGTGTTCGACCCAAATGCCAGGAAAATCCGGCGCCACACGTCGACTGACCAACAACGCGGTGATTTACTTTTGTGCGCCCTCAGTCGTCTATAGCCTTCTTAAGATCGGCGATACTGGATAAACCCGGTGCCCCTGATCCCTCATAAGGGATCATTCACCATATTTCCTCCGAACGGTTGCGGGAAACTCGTAGATCATCGTAAGGAGCATCTGGATAAATGACAGAAGTTCTGCCGCATCACTCGGCGTCATGATGTTGATTTCATGATTGGCCTCGTTAGCTTTCTTCCGGATATGGTCGACCCACGGCCGCGCGTCCGGCGGAATATAGTTGCATGTAGCCAAGTAGTCAACATAGTGCTCGAAAGGTTTACCTGATTCCGCCCCTTTTGCTACTGCAATATGCATGAGAAGCTTACGACAGCACATCACGGCCGCCGTGTTGCAATTTGCTGATGTCGCTCCGCGGGCCTCCGCATATAATTGGCTGACCGACGTGTCGGTGATATCGCCTACGTCGCCGCCGAAGGCGACTCCCGGGTATTGGTGACCCCCGGGATCGAAATAAGTCGGTTGATGACATCATACATGACAGATGTACAGATATACCTTCGGGTTTTCAAGGTGTGCGGCGACAAATCCATGCTCACTAGCTATGTGGTTCCCGCAATATCCACAGGTGTACGACTTCGGCGGCAGGTCCTGGGGGTTCTTCCAGAGATGCTTGATATTGGTCGCCATGCTAATCTCCCTTCTCCTCGCATAAAATTTCATTCCGCCTTTGCCGCAATTCTATACCATGTCGCGCCAACGGATCAAGTCTCGAAACAATCTGCTTGTTTTCAGGCCGGATATAGGTCTATTTTACAGCCATGAATGAGACAACAACAGACACACCCACTGAACCAGTCCAGACAAATACTGAAATTGCTTCTGCTGAACCAAGTCAGACAACAGACGCCGAATCCCCCACCCCACCCGTGAAGTTTTATAGACACATCTTAAATCTAATAAACACACACCACGCCGTCGTAACAGCATGCGCCACGGTAGTAATAGCCGCTATGGGCGTAACGACTTACTTTGCCATAAACAAACAATACGAATCAATGAACGAACAGTACGAAATCATGGCCGACACTCTTGACCTGCAACGAGCGCAGGTAAGGCCTTACGTTAAGGTTACTATGCCAAAGGAGATACCATACCGTCTTGAAGATTGGCACTCAACCCATATACTAATTTCACAACGAGAACAAAGCGTTGTTCCGGTATACGCCATTGACTCTTGTGTTATTTATTATGTAAACAAAAGTACTCAATCCCTTTTCCAAGTAACAACAGGTGGATTCCTGCAAGCAGTCGGGAACACCTATCCTTGCGACGAAATTCCAATACAGCAAATATACCGTCCGGCTCTCACAAAAGCTACGAATGTTTTTGTTTATATTGAATGCAAATATATTGGCCCAGATTCAGACGTTGTATACACCCAAGAGTTTTTCATGGCTTACAATCGTCACGTTGAACAGACAACCTATCCAAACGCCTCCTATTTTTCGAAGGAAATTGCCAATGATATTGCCGTCTATAAACGAGACCCTTTGCTTTACATAACAAAGAGTTTGAACCGTGCTACGATGAACAATCTCGGGCTGGATGGCGACCAGAAGTCATTCACGAAAAGCTATCTCTTGAAATGTTTTCGCGACAAATACCCTGAATGCAAGGAGATACCGGACGACAAGTTGTTTACTGCGCTTACGAATAAGTTCCCCCTATGTATTCCGCATATAATACCGTAGTTTGCAGGCTTTCACCGCCGTTTTTTCCCTTTCCATTGCTCCTGCCGATTTCAACGCAGGACAGGTGCACGGGGGTCACGTCCCGACATTCGACAATTCATTCAAATCCTCCGCAACTTGCTTTGCCAGTCTTTTATCATTTCTAATCAGGAGCCACAATCCCTTTAACTGGACTTGATCCCCCACCCCGTCCGATTCATAACTAGATCTGCACTTAAATGGCAAACCGGGGGTGTGAGGTGCCGGGGGACATCAATGCAATGCTTATTTGCCGATTGTCGGGATCTGCTCCCCGATTAAAGAAGTGAATTATCTACGTCTTAAGACAAAATATTTACCTATCGCTGTTTATGCTGTCAACGAAGGTCTTCCATTGCGGACTTTTCCGAATTCTAGCTTGTGCTGCACTATTACTTATACCGAAATAATTACCCACAGGGTTGGCCAGATATGGAAGAATATCTTCTGATTGAACAGTTTCCTCAAGTCCAACAAGTTTGCAGAGCTGATTGGTTAATAATGGTTCAAACACATCTTCCGGTGCCAGCAGATATGAAGCAAATTCTTCTGCCTGTCCTTCAATCCATCCATAGTCACTACCAGGCAATGACGCAATAACCTGTTTCCATGTTTCAATAGAATCAAACAGTTGCCATACCTCCTTCAGCCACTTTTTATGTAAAACGTAATGGCCAATCTCATGAGCAACGGAAAATCTGTAAAACGATGTTTGCTGTTTCCATTGATCAGAATCAACAGAAATGATGGGCTTGTCATTTCCAGGGCCAATTTGAGCAGGCATGCCGCATGCTTCGAGCATTCCATCCGTAACACGAATTTCTACGCCTAAATCAAATTCGGCAATTTCCTCAACATCTAATGGAAACTGGCGACTGGAAAGATCATGTTTATCAGCAAACTCTTTCGCCGCGGCAGCTATTTGTTGCCATGTCAGCACTGGACGTGAGGGCAGATTGATCATAGATGTTATGATTTCCGCAATTTAGCCACCAGTTTATCCAGATCTTCCGAGGATGGTTTTTCTCGCCGCAACGTTCTGAAAAGAACAGGCAAAGATTTAACGACCTCCTCATTAGACATCAGGTCTTGCGGCAGAATACCTCGATCTGCTGCAGCATAATCGAAAAAGCTGTACCATTCATCTGTCCCCTTGGCTACTTCCAGTGCACTCGCGTAACGTTCAAGTATTTCGTGGTCTTGTGGCGGAGGCCATACTCCACGTTCTATCTTGCTAATGTTCCCGGGATCGGCATTCGCCTTTTTGCAGAAAGCTCGCAAGGTAATACGTTTTTCCTTACGAAGCTCCTTTAAGTAACGACCAAATAGTGCTTGAGTTCGCGCATCAGTATCCATCATATCCCTCCTTTCTGTCTGTTGTAAAGATAACACAACAACCGTTGTATTGCAAGTACAACATTGCGTAGTTCTTGTCAAATCATAAAATGGCCCAATAAACAGGGCAACAACTAATATAAAGAAAAGAAATGATTCGGCAAAAGTCGGTCGACCCCTATGCCTCAGAATTGGAATCTGCTAGGGCCTTTGTCTTTGATGTTCTCTTTTGTCAACGGTGTCGTATACAGAAACTTCTTTGTCATTAAGGGTGGGCAACCAAGCGTAAATAGTGCAACAGCGTGTACAGCCCATGACTTTGAACTTAGTGTCACACATAATGCACCCCCCTTCACCGTAAGGTTCCCTGGTGCACGTTAGGCACTCTGTTTTGTCCGAAAGATGAGCATTCTTTTGCTGAAGCCCCTCGATATCCAAAGTCGCCATGAAGCGGCCCAAGTACCACACGGGGTAAGGGAAACCGCAGACTTTGCAGAATGAACGATTATCTCCTTCCATGGATCGTTTCTCACCGGAGAAATCATCGTACACATATCGACAATTCGGGCAGACGAAGATTGCTGACGTATCAGGCGTCCGGTTTTCGTGCTCCCGGAAGTATGACAAGATGTCCAGAGGACTGAGGAGGACTGAGGAGGACTGAGGGGTCAGCCCTCAAAATAGCAAAATAAGGATTCATGATGTTTTTTCGTTTACGCTCAAGCGCCCTTTCAAGTTTTGCGACAACTTTAACAAATTGCACGGGGGTCACGTCCCCACATTCGACTATTCATTCAAATCCTTCGCAACTTGCTTTGCCAGTCTTTTAGCATTTCTGGTCAGGAGTTGCAATCCCTTTAACAGGACTTGATCCCCCA
>JAQBFJ010000170.1:0-18397 GCA_032123435.1 Verrucomicrobiota bacterium | reverse complement strand
CCTCAACACGGGTTACATGGTGCACTTTAACGTTCGCATTTTGAGTAGTCATTAAGCATCACTCCTGAAGTTAGCGGTAAACATTCTAGATTTATCTTTTGCCCATTTATCGGACAGGCCGCCATTCTTTTTCAATACTTTCTCCATGGATTCCTGATTGGCGTCATCAACCATGCCTCTGCATGCCTCACAAGGAATACCGTTCGCTGGACATGGCGCACCACAACCAGCGATAGCTATCGGGCCAAGGCAATACCCGCCATCGTCATAACGGCAAACTGTTTCCCTCAGTTTGCATTCAACGCAAACCGGGTACGATGGAGTATATACTTTGTCTGTACCGTGCAGTATCTGTGTTACAACCCGGACAAATTCATCACGGCTTATTGGGCATCCCTTGATTTCAAAGTCAACCTTGATTGCCGCAGAGACAGGCATCGCCTTCTGGCTGTCAAGGTGCGGCATTGTACTGTCGTCCCCATATACATATTTCTTGTAGTCATCCGTATTCATGTGATTTTTCAGAGCATTAATACCACCTGAAGTAGCACAGGAACCGAAGGCGACAACAACACCAGCGCGCTTCCTGATGTTTTCCAGACGAGCCCTGTCTGCCTCACGTGAAAAAGAACCTTCAATAAATGCCACATCTATAGGCTTGTCTGTTGTTTCTTTCATTACTTCCCTGAACTCAACTATTTCAATGTGTTCCAGGAGCTGCAGGAAAGGCGCCCCAAAATTTGTCATCTCTATCTGGCATCCTTCACAGCAAGTAAAGTCAAACCAAGCGCATTTTATTTTCGACATCAGATTGCCTCCTCAAGGTTTTTTATGTCCGAGAACCTGAAAACCGGTCCATCCATACATACGTATCTATCATTTACCTGGCAATGTCCGCATTTGCCTACCCCACACTTCATTCTTCGTTCAAGATCAACATATATATTTTCCAAGGGAATATTGAATCGTTCCAACTCAGCGATTACAAATTTATACATGACCGGAGGACCGCAAATGATAACTTTCGTGGAGGCGTCCAAAGCTTCTATATCTTTGAACAATTGCGTAATCACGCCAACTTTTCCGCGCCATTTCTCGTCAGATTTGTCTACTATTTCCAGATATTCGATACCTTCGGAAAGACGCCATTCCTCCAGGTCTTCCGGAAACAGTTGGTCTGCGGACGACTTGGCGCCGAAGAAAAGAGAAAAGCGTTTAAAGTCATTTCTGTTGTCCAAAATATACTTTATCATACTGCGCATTGGACACAACCCTATGCCTCCCGCAACGATGAGAACGTCATGACCTTTACATTCATCTACAAGGAATCCGTTTCCTAACGGGCCTCTCAAAGTCATCGTGTCACCAGACTTCAAAGCCGAAAGCGCTTTAGACACTTTGCCAACTTCGCGAACAACTAACTCAAATGTGCCCGTTTTCTCTGTTTGAGTCGGAGAACTTGAGAATCCCAATGGTATTTCACCATATCCCAGGACGCCGGCTTCTACTATTTGACCGGGTTTGTATTTCATGGTGTCACCGTTGCGCATTTTTAAAATAAAATGCGTTTCAGACGCAGTCATTTTCTTTGCTTCAACAACTTCTGCTTCCTTGGGAAGAAAGATGTTGTCATCTTTCGCGATATTTGTTTTTCCATCACACATATTAATTCTCCATTATTCTTGTAATTATATTAACAGGATCAGCAATGTCTGCTGTACATGCGCTGGCGCAACGGCCACAGCCAACACATGCAGGAACGCCAAGCTTATCGTTTAAATACGCGGTTTTACGCATCATTCTGTGACGATAACGTTCCGCACGATTTTCTCTGAAATTTTCGGATCCGCCTTGAACAGAAACCTGTGAGAATTCTGAAGTCTGACAAGCATCCCAACGACGGTAACGTTTGCCATTTGCAGTGCCTAATCCCCATTCATCCTGTACATCAAAGCAATAGCACGTAGGACATACTATGTTACAGCTTCCACAGGAAAAACAATCCTCGCTCAATTCGTCCCATATTTTACTTTTAAAAGAAGCGCGCATCTTCTCTTTAATGTCGTCAGCATCAAATTCCAATTTCTTGGGAGAAGATTTTTCCGCTTTCGCATTTACATCTGCAGCCTCACTGATTTGTTCCTTACTGGCTTCATCAAGTTCAGCACCTGCAACCAGCTTTTCACCTTTTTCTGTAAGAGCATCCAGAACATAACCGCCTGCAATTTTAGTCAGAAATGCATCATGGCCGGCAAGTTCCATTTCCTGTGCTATCGAGCCAAAAAACGAGCGCTCATATGGGGTCTGGACATTAGATCCAACAATAGTAATTGATTCTCTGTTGGCAAGGTAATTGCTGTCAGGATAATTACTGGAGAATAGTTTGTCCGTCATCGAGATAGCTTTGATGTCATAAGGATGCACGCCGAGAAGAATTTTTTCCTGCGGATTTATACAGCCTTTAGCTTTTCCATTATCAAATTCGAGCAAGTCTTGCTTTGGCGGAAAAAATATTTTCTTTGGGGGCAACACTGTCGTTGTATAATCAAGCCTGAGCTCGTTTATATCTTTCAGTTCGTCAAAAATAAACCTTGGCCCCTTTGCAACTGGAGCAACCACCGGAGTCTTTTTCATCAAACTTTTTACGAACGTCGGAAAACTTTCGTCCGAAATATAACATACATTCATAATATTACCTTTCTACGATTTAAGAGACAGGCCGACAATAACAGCATAAAATTTAAAATATGGAAACACTTAAAATCAAATTTAATTTTACATGATTTATATGCTGGGAACAGTTTCGGTTGTGTACCGCACTTCGTCATGACGTTTCCTTTCTGTTGTGATTTTTGTATCTGATTACACTGTAACAGATTGCAAAGGAACCAGCGGCTTTTTTAAACCCTTTTGTAAAATATTGGGGTTAATATTGATGAAACGGTTGAAACATTGACAATGATCTTAAAAGATCGATTTCCCGTTTCTATTCTAAATGAAGTTTTTGCTTATGGTTCGTGATCATGATCAGATTTTGGACCGAGCCTTACCATAATATTCTTGCTCATTGTGGCTTAATGGGTCAATATTTCTAATTCGGGTAGGGATAAAATGTTTTTTAATTAGTGTAGTGTTAGACGCATGATATGCGGGAAGGAGATGTATATGAAAAAAGCGGCGATAATCGTATCCTGGTTGGCGTTAGCGGCAATGACGGTGGTGGCCGGGCCGAAGATAGAGATTAATGATGACAGTTGGCTGCAGATATCTGTTCTTGGCCAGGTTCATTATTCATTTCTTGATAACAGCGCCGATGTGGATGACTTCTATTTGCGGCGCGGACGCATAATTTTGAGTGGTCAGATGACTGATGGCGTGAAGTTCTTCATGGAGACGGATAATGATAATGCGGGTAAACACGGAATGTCGGTAAGCACGGATATTCAGGACGCATCAATGGATCTGAGGATTTATGAGTCTGAAAATGCGGCATTATGGGTACAAACCGGTTTGATTCTTCTACCGTTTTCCCTGGAAAACAAGGCTTCTGCCGCCAGTCTGCTGGGCTTGGATTACAATTCGGAGACATGCGGGAAGTTTGTGAACACATTTGTGTGGAGGGACACAGGTGCCGAAATACACGGCCACGTGGGCGGCATTATTGGATATCGCGCGGGTGTGTTTGACGGCTATGACGATTATGTGAGCGGCGCGACCATGAAAAATGAAGAAGCGGCGCTTCGTTATACAGGCCATGTTGTGTTCAATGTGCTTGGCGATACGGTAGAAAAAGGAGATTGGTTCTGCAGTCAGAACCGTCTTGGCAAGAATAAGTATCTTGTCGTCGGTTTTGGTGCTGACTCCCAGAAAAATGCCACAATGACAACGGTAACAGGGCCGGCCGGCATTTCAACTAATCAGGTTGAAGACAACGCTTCTGCGTGGGTTGCCGATTTCCAATCCAGTCTGCCGATAGGCGACAAAGCGGCCATTCTGGTAAATGGCGGATATTATAAATGGGACAACGCTGTTTTCGATGGCACCACGATGTCCGTTGAAGCCGGTGTTTTGTATGACAAGGTCATGCTTACGGGTAAATGCAGCATGGAAGATCCTGACGGTAACAACAGGGCCGAGACAAAGAACTATACAGCCGGTCTTCATTATTTCATAAAGGGTCATAATGTCAGGACTGGTATAGAGTATCGTTGGGGTGACAGCGATGACTGGACTTTAGCTGGGATACAATTTTTGCTGTAGGTTTATGCCGTTAGCGTGCATTATTCATGAAGTTTCGTGACGAGAGTGTGTAGGTTGCGACAGATCAAGGGCTTGGAGAAGGAATCCGAATGAGGGCGTGTCGAGACACGTCGAAATCGGGTTCCGAGGCAAGTCCTTGAGGTGGTGCAAGATACACGCTCGCAGTAGATCCTTCATGAATAATGTGCGTTAGGCCAGGGGTTAGAGAATAATAGGAAAGGACAGGAATATGTTTGGTATAGGAACACAGGAATTGATTGTAATTCTGATAGTGGCTTTAATTATTCTTGGCCCTCGCAAGCTCCCTGGCATTGCCCGTGCTATAGGCAAGGCGATAAGTCAATTCAATCGAGCCGTGAACAGTATTGATGACGAGCCGGATAAGTCTGAACACGGGAATAAGGAGATTACCCGGGGGGATGATGATGCCTGCCTCAGTGGATGATAAGAGAATGTCTCTTGTTGATCATCTGGATGAATTAAGGAAAAGAGTGATTCTCTGCCTTATTGCTGCTGCCATCGGGATTATAGTCGCTTATTGCTTTTATAATCCATGGATATTAAATTGCTTGCGCGGGCCGCTGGACACATTAAACGGGCAAATGGAAAATCCGTTTGTAATCAAGACACCTCTTGTACGGCTTCTGAACGCGGCTGCGGATAGAACGGGCGATATTCATCTGAAACTGCATTTTATAGGGCCGACGGAGGCGTTTGCGGTAAAGCTGAAAGCATCTTTTTTCGCGGGCCTTATTTTTTCCTTACCGTTTATTCTTTTTCAAATATGGAAGTTTGTCACCTGCGCGTTGAAGGAAAGAGAAAAGACATCTGTTCGCTTGTTCTTTCCCTTGTCGGTTTTGCTTTTTATGTTTGGTCTGTTGATAGCGTATTTTGTAATGCTTCCAATGGCCTTGTATTTCCTTGTCATAGTGGTTGGATCCGGACTGGAGCCAACGCTTATTCTAAGCAAATACGTTTCGCTGGTCGTGGTCTGTTGCCTGGCGTTTGGCATTGTGTTTGAAATGCCGCTGATAATAGTGTTTTTAACCAGACTTGGCATTGTTTCACCGTCCTTTTTGATTCGTAATCGGAAGTATGCCATTCTTATAATGTTCATATCAGCGGCCATTCTTACTCCGCCTGACGCTGTAACACAACTGCTGCTAGGTCTTCCGATGGTGGCGTTGTACGAGGGAAGCATCTGGTTTTCAAAAATAGCATGGGCGCGAAGAGAGCAAAACAGCTAAAAGCTAATACGAAGCAGTAGGCCGACAGTAACCTCTATTCTGAGGTTGGTTATATTTTGTGTTGCAGTGTAAACAGATAAAGTTGCCGTATTATTTGGACTGCAGATATTTTATTATTGTCTTGCCGACGATCGTATTGTCCTGAATTCCGGCAAATGCTGAACTGCCTGGCCCGTAAGCGAATATCGGAACCATCCCAGCGGTATGTCCTTTGCTTGTGAATCCCGAAGCGGAAACTTTGTGTTCGGCGACAGAACCGTCATGCACTGCAAAACCGCCTGTTTCATGATCGGCGGTTACAATTACCAGCGTGCAAGTGTTATCCTGCGCGAAATCAAGACCGGCACCTATGGCTTTGTCGAAATCCTCAAGCTCCTTTATCAGCGTATCTTGGCTATTAGCGTGAGCTTCCCAATCAATCTGGGATCCTTCTACCATCAGAAAAAAACCATTCTTGCTTTTAGATAGTATTTCAATGGCTTTTCGCGTCAATTCGGTCAGATCCGGCTTGCGTTCACCTGCTTTTGCTGGCTGATCAGCCGCGAAAAATCCGGCAAGGCAATTAACGTTTTCCAATTGATAGAATTCTTCAGCGGATTGTATAACCTTCATTCGTTTGTTCAGTTCCGATATAAGGTCCTTGTCATCTTTCCGTACACTTCCTTCCGTGGACTGAGGTGTAAAATAAGCCAAACCGCCGCCCAGTATGACATCGATTCCACTGGCGGCAATTTGTTCGGCGATAAGACACTGCTCGTTCCTGCTTTTCGTGTGAGCAATAAACGCCGCTGGTGTGGCGTGTGTGACGGAACAAGCAACGGCAATGCCGGTAAGCTTGTCGTGCTCTTCTGCATATTCAATTGCTGTTTTGAGCGATGTTCCGTCAGGCAAAACAGAAATTGCGCCGTTATATGTTTTGTTGCCGGTTGCCAGCGCAGTCCCGGCTGCGGCTGAGTCTGTGACGAACGCGTTCAGCGAATGCGTTGAAAGGAGTCCCATGGTTTTAAAACGCGCCATATTCAATTGTTCCACAGTTACTCGGGACGCAGTTACATGCGACACTCCCATTCCGTCTCCAATAAATAATATAATGTTCTTAGGGATATCGGCATTGTCTTGATGCCGTATGCGGTGTGCGTTAGCGTTTCCCAGAGTCGGCAAGACGCTTACGGCAAAAAATGCGAATAAAAGGGAAAACATTTTTAAATGTCTGTTCATTGTTTATTACTCCTTTTCCTGCTTTACGTGTTAATGGGATATAATAATAATATGATTCGTGCGCGTTGCAAAGTAATTTTAAAGGCAATGGATATGAGATAAATATGCGTTATTATGTTTTGGTGCAGTAGTGTATTTCGCCGCTGGCCTCGGTAAGACCCATACGTACGATGTCGGCCTGTTCCGCCAGATCGGAAACGCCGCTGACGGTTACCGTAAAACCAGCTTTGCAGAGTCTGTCGACGTAATCGGAACCGTATTTTCTGACATGATGCCTGCCTCCGAAATGTTTGAGCCGTTCCAGTGGATCGATAATAGCGGAATCCTCACAGGTCTGTCCCGGTGTTATTGGGACAAGTAATACAGCCCAGCCGTCCTTTTTGAGAACGCGATGAAGTTCTGCCATGGCCTTATGGTCTTTTTTAACATGCTCCAGTACGTGACTGCAGTATATGACGTCAAACGATTCATTGGGATATGAAATATCTGTAATGTCCATTTTGATCATGGCTTTCTTGTCATACAGATCAGCGGTAATATAACCGTCGCCCAAACGCCGCCTCATTTCACGCTTGAAACACTTTTCCGGTGCTACGTGCAATACGTGTTTGGCCTTGCCGTCGAAAAGATTTGTGTGTTTCTCCAAAAACAGCCATACAAGGCGGTGGCGTTCCAAGGCGCCGCAGTGAACGCACTTAGCATTTTCGCGAGGCATCTTTCCGGCTTTGCAGAATGTGCCTGATGATTTGTGACAGACAGGGCACCAGCGTTCTGTTCCTCTGCATGCAATGCGCTGTATGAAGTGTTGAGCTGTGCTGAACAAGGAAGCAATAATCGAAGATTTCATTGTTTGTTAATAGTGCGATAAGGAATTAAAGCGCGCAATCAGAATTTTGGGCCGGGTAGGTAAACCTCGTTTGTTGGCCATTGTGTGTCAAATAGCTCTCTTATCAGTGCAGTGGTGCGTTGTCTGGGTTTCGACGGATCCGGCGGATCAGGATCCATCCACAAGTTATCTGCCTGAACGTAGCCGCTTGATTTATATATTTTAATATTTCCGAATAATACGGCGAAATCAAACGAATGCCGGATCAGCCATTTATGGGCCGAGTTAAGCATGATATTGACAAAACCTTGTCCCCGGAATTCAGGATGAACGCATACTTCGGCCATTCCTCCGATATGATATATTGTTCCGTTCGATTCCACATGTTTCTGATGGACGCCTGTATGAGCTATGATCATGTTCTGTTCATTTCTTATTACCCATCTATGCTGATAAGGCTCGCGGAAATAGCGGCGTTCCTTGAATACCGCGTCGTCTGGGCCGGTAAAACACACTGTCAGCAGACTTCTGATGTTCTGGTCTATGGCCGCGTCTACAAGTGTATCCGGAAGATATTCAACTCTGGATTTCATTGTTCTTTCTGAACGTAACATCTTGATTTAGCCTTCCACGATTAAAATGTGATAATTATAAGATCCATTATAAAAAGTATTCCGAGCAGTAGCCATGAGCGGTTGGCAATGAAAAGCCCGCCCGTAACAGCGCCTGCGAAACCGGCCATGCAGGATATGATCAGGCCTGTGATTGGATTGATTGGGATTCCAATGGTTTCAAGTCCCGCACAAATGCTCACGCTGGTGACCCAGAAAAAGGCGGCAGTGGCTGGAATAGCCAGCAATAGTTTAAAAGCGAAGATTAATTGTTTTACTGCGGACTCGGTCAGGCTTGGATCTTCCACCAATTCCTTTTGTATGATGTTCAGCGTCGCCGTGGAATCATGTTCTGTAAGCAGGCAGGCTACTGCAGCTATAAATTCTTTGGGTTTCTGTTGAAAAGTCATTTCGTGGATAAAAGTGCGCAAGGCTGATTCGCGCTGAGGTTTATCCAGAGAAAGAATTATTGTGAGTCTTTTTTTGATGGAGGGATCACTCAGAGCCACTTGAATCAAAGTAATAAATGTTTCGTTGTTTTTTACCAGTGATGTCATGATCTGATAATGAGCATTTAACGTTGATCGTTCCGTCGCCCAGGATGTCTGTGTTTGTTCCAGTCGTTTTTTAAAATTTTATTCCTGCAAAGATGTCTGAGCTCTTAATAAATCATGCAGTGTCAGCAGGCCTATAGGTGTATTGTCCGGTTCTTTTACCACCAGAATCATGCCATGTTCGCTTTGAAGAAAGAGGCCGGATACTTCGCTGATTGTCTGATGTTCACGTGCCAGCGCGATTTGGCCAAGGCGAGGTGATGTTGCATCGCGTAATGACGATTCAAGTTCTTTACGTGTTGTCATGGCAAATGAGCCGTCGCTGTTTTGGACGGGAAACAGCTTGTATGGATATGTATTGAGAGCGCTGGTTATTCCATTGGCGGACATATCCTTCAGAATTACCGGGCGCGGATTGGCAACTGTTATTACTTCCGCTTCCTGCCAGTCATTCAGCGTTCTGGGTGGGGCAACCTCGTGAACAGGATGTCCATCCTGATACAATATAGCGTCATAAAAATTTGACTGACCGAATAACCGCACAATCACCTGGCTTATCATGGATCCAAACAGCAGACCCGGCATGACGGCAAAATTGTGTGTCATTTCGAAAACTATAAGCATAGCGCTCCAGGGCGCTCGGACAGTGGCTCCGAAACAGGCACACATTCCTACTGATGCCAGCAGGACAAGATCATTGCCTGTCAATGGCATCCATAATTGGAATAATCCACCCAGGCTCAGGCCGGTCATGGCGCCTAAAAACAGGGTAGGCGAGAAGATGCCACCACATCCACCGAACCCGTAACAGGCAATGGTGGCGGCCAGTTTGGCGACCAGCAGTATTAGTGCAGTTCGTGCCGTTATGTCGTCTGTTGTAAGGGCAAGTGACAAGTCGTCATAGCCGAGTCCGAAGACGCCGAGTCGGCCTGTAGCTGCGAAAACGCTTATACCCAAGACCCACGTTATCAAGCCGCCCATCAACGGGTGCAGCCATTTTGGCATTGCAGAGGCCAACATTCGTTTTCGAAGGCTGAGTGTTGTATGCTGAAATAACGCGGCAACCAGAGCGGCGCATATCGCAACCGCAAAGACAGCAGTGTAGATTATCAGGTCAGGTTCAGTTATTGAAGGAAGAGCAAAGGCCGGCTGTGGGCCTATAATTGCGTGTACCACAAGAGCTCCTATTACGCTTGCCAGCATGACCCTTCCGATTAGACGACTTCCGAAATCGTGGATAATTTCTTCCAGAACAAAAGCTATAGCGGCCAGTGGTGCATTAAATGCGGCCGCCAGCGCAGCCGCAGTGCCTGTTACAGCCGCACCGCGCCGATAACGGCGTGGAAAACCCATGGCGCCTGTAATGAGTGATGAAACACCTCCACCAAAGAACGCCGAGGGACCTTCTCTTCCCAAACTGGCTCCGCCTCCAATGCTTAGTATACCGGCAATGAATTTAACCCATACCGAGCGCCATGTAACAACACCGAACTGCTGCCAGAATGAGGCTTTCAGTTGAGGAACTCCACTGCCTGCTGCGTCTTTGCAGAAGCGGGATAAAAGCCATCCCACAAGGAGGGATGATAAACAAATCACAGAAAAACTTATCAAGGAGAAACGCAACAGGCCTTTTACAGCCATCTGTTCATAAAAAAGCTTGAACATGCGGTTTACCGCAACCATGAATAATATCGCGCTTAACGCTGCTATAACAGAACAGAGCACGATTAGAGATATTGACGGAAAATTCCCAGTCTTGCTCAGCTGTTGTTTTATCCAGTGTTCAAACTTTTCAAATCTGGGCATACAGTTCTTTCAGATGGCATCTTTTCTTGAAGCGTTCTATCATCTGCATGAATGCTTCATGAAGCAAAAGGCTGTTTATTATGCTGGTTGTTGACCCAAAATATCTTCTAATGTATCGTATTTCCTGCCGGATGAAAAGGAACTTCCTTGTATTTTATGACGTCAGTGGCATTTTGACAGGCTGTTTTGCTGTCTGCGCTATGTTGTCGAAGTATCGTTGATGAAAGGCGCAATTTTATATTGATGAATGCTGGATTTGTAGTATTTGTTTTTTCTTGTTGTTTTGTGAAATCATGGTTATGTTGCTTCTCTGTAATTTAACCGTAAGGCAACGGATGGGTGTGCAGAAATCGGTGTTTGTTTTGTAATCAGTAGAAATGGAGGAATTAGACATGGATGCAAAAGTTCCGAACATGGTGTTTCTGACGAAGGGAGTGGGACGACACAAGGAAAATCTAACAAGTTTTGAGTTAGCTCTTCGTGATGCCGGCATAGCACACCTGAATCTGGTGCAGGTCTCCAGCATTTTTCCGCCGTATTGTCGCTTAATTACTAAAACCAAGGGCGTTCAAATGCTCCATCCGGGAGAGATTACTTTTGTGGTCTTGAGCAAAAACAGTTCAAATGAGCCGAATCGTCATATCGGCAGTTCAGTAGGTCTTGCCATACCAAAGGATTCGCAGAAGTACGGTTATATATCGGAACATCATGATTTCGGGGTAAGGAAAAAAACAATTGGCGATTACGCAGAAGATCTTGCCGCTTGCATGCTGGCATCTACACTGGGTCTTGATATAGATGTCGACAAAGCATGGAACGAAAGGAAACAGGAGTTTAAAATAGGTGGTGAGATAGTGAAGACCACTAACATCTGCCAAACCGCAGAAGGAAAAGAGGGAGTCTGGACTACCGTCCTTGCAGCCGCGGTGTTCTGTTTTACCAGAAGGGTCTACCATGAAACGGTGTTACCATTTTCTGGGGCGTGAGGTCTCAGGGACAGAGGATCGCGTCACAGTAATTCCTGTTCCTGTCGAATATAGTACTTCGTACGTCAAAGGCACCGCAAAGGCACCGGAAGCCATCTTTAAAGCTTCAATGCAGATAGAGCTTTTTAACAGCAGTCTTAATTTTGATTTGGCCGAGTCTGGAATAGTTACGCTTCGGCCGGAAATAAAAAATAAAAAGGACCTTTATAGATTTCTGAAAAGCCATAAAAACGAACTAAAGGATACATTTCCAGTTTTTCTTGGCGGAGAACATTCAATTACTCCATGGATACTGGACATGATGGGGTATGACAATATAGGCATAGTTTGGCTTGATGCTCATGCTGATCTTCGCAGTGAATACGAGGGTAATACCGAAAGTCATGCATGCGCAGCAAGAAACTCGCTTCGGTTTGGGCCTATCGTTGAAATTGGAATCAGAAGCATGTGCAGTGAAGAAAAAAAGTATATTTCGAACGCGAAACGAGTGAAGGTGTTTCGAAAATGGAACAGAAAAGCAATGGAAGCAATCGGGAAACTACCGAAAAACATTTATCTCTCCCTGGATTTCGATGTGTTTGATCCTTCCCTGGTGCGCGCAGTTGGCACGCCTGAGCCAGGAGGTTTGATTTGGGATGACGTGATGAGCATTCTGTCCTTTCTTTTCAGGGAGAAACGCGTTGTGGGCATGGACGCGGTGGAATTGTGTCCTAATAAGGTTGATGAGGCATCAAACTTCATTGCCGCTAAAACCGTCTATGAGGCTGTCTCAAGGCGTTTAATCAAGGGGAAATAAGAAGATGAAGAAAAAATATCTTTCACGGCCTACCAGACCTATAGAAGTAAAAGCTGGAATGACATGCAGTGAGCTTCTGGAAAAACTGGAAGGATGTAGTTTTCAAGGCAGGCAACTGGGGACGGCGGCCAGGATCTGGGCTGAAGCTCTTGATGATGACGTTTTCGTATGGCTCGGCCTGGCCGGTGCCATGGTTCCTGCCGGTATGAGAAAAGTTGTAACCAAGCTGATAGAGGAAAAGCTGGTAGATGTTATTGTCTCAACAGGAGCGAACCTGTACCACGACTATTTCGAGACTATCGGACAGTATCATCATATAGGTTCTCCGCTATGGAATGACATGGAACTGCGCAAACACAAGGTGGATAGAATATACGACACGTTCGCTGATGAAGAATCTTTTGAAAAGGTGGACATAGATATCGGAAAATGGGCGGAAAAAACACTGGAGGATCGTCCGTATACTACAAGAGAATTCTTGAAACTGCTCGGTGATGAGGCTGGTAGATTGTCAAAAGGTGAGCAGGGCATTCTGTCTACGGCCGCACGGATGGGAGTTCCGGTA
Organism: Verrucomicrobiota bacterium; assembly: GCA_032123435.1. GTDB lineage: Bacteria > Verrucomicrobiota > Kiritimatiellia > UBA8416 > JAQBFJ01 > JAQBFJ01. The sequence goes on along the minus strand of JAQBFJ010000170.1, from coordinate 5,528 downwards.
TATTGCCCGGCAATAGGTGATTCATCTATAGGCATAGGTTTGGCCAATATGGATAAGAAGGTGATGCTTGATGTGATAGGTGACGTCAATGAGACGGCGCAAATAGCAGAAGCCAAGCATTCGATGGTCATTTATGTCGGTGGCGGAACGCCGAAAAATTTCATACAGCAAGTGATGGTGACCAACAACGTGAAGGGTCAGCAGATGGAAGGACATAAGTACGCGATACAGTTTGTTGTGGATCCTCCTAATTGGGGTGGATTGAGCGGATGCACATTCGAAGAAGCTGTTTCCTGGGGTAAGATTTCCGTTGATGCCCGCATGGTCACGGTGTTATGTGATGCAACAATAGCTTTGCCAATAACCACATCGGCGGTTCTTTCGAGAAGGAAGGAAAAAAAACGTCCCAAGGGCATCAGCGTGCTTGAAGCATTGGAATTAGAATAGACAAATGTATGAACAAAATGAGCGAAAAAATAGGCGTTGTCGGGCTCGGTTATGTTGGATTGCCGCTGGCTGTAGCGTTTGCTGAACACTTTGATGTTATCGGATATGACAAATCTGACAGCCGCATAGGTGAACTTAAAAGTGGAAAAGACCATACGGGTGAGGTGTCTGATGGTCTTCTTTCGAATGATAAATTGAGCTTTACCTGTGATCCTGAGGACTTACGAAAATGTACGTTTATTGTTGTCGCTGTGCCGACACCCATTACCAAGGAGCATGAACCGGATCTGGAACCGCTTGAAGGGGCGTCCCAAACGGTCGGCCGGATTCTGGGCAAAGGAATGATGGTGGTATATGAGAGCACAGTTTATCCGGGGATTACGGAAAATATATGCCTTCCTATTCTGGAAAAGGAATCAAACTTGAAACTGGGTGATTTCGATCTTGGTTATTCTCCGGAACGTATAAATCCGGGCGATATACAGCATAGAGTAACCGATATAGTCAAGGTGGTTAGCGGCCATGACACGCGTTCGCTTGAACGAGCGGCGGTTGTGTATGGGGCAGTCATAAAAGCCGGTGTTCATCGCGCGCCTAATATTAAAACGGCTGAAGCGTCAAAAGTGATCGAAAACGTTCAGCGCGATTTGAATATTGCTCTAATGAACGAATTGTCAAAAATCTTCGCGCGGATCGGTTTGAACACCAATGAAGTTGTTCAAGCCGCGTCAACCAAGTGGAATTTTCACAAATACAGTCCGGGACTTGTTGGCGGACATTGTATAGGTGTTGATCCGTATTACCTGACTCATTGCGCTCAGAAAGCAGGGTATCATCCTGAAGTTATTCTGGCCGGCCGCCGAATTAATGATTCAATGGGAAGCTATGTGGCTGATCTGGCCATTAGCGAAATGAGCAAGGCAGGTGTTGTTCTCGAATCCGCCCATGTTTGGATACTTGGCTTGACGTTCAAGGAAAATGTTCCCGATTTCCGTAACACGAAGGCGGTTGATGTTATAGAGCATCTGAAAAGCTCTGGCGTAAGAGTGTCGGTGTGGGAGCCGATGGTTTCGGAAAGTGAATTGAAAAAAGTCTTCGGATTCGACCTGCTGAGCTATAATGATGCGGTTGAGCTGGATGCAGTTATTCTTATTAACGGCCATGACGTGTTCCGTGAAATAGATCTGAATAACCTGAAAGAAAAAATGCGTACACCGGTTTTAATTGATGTGAGGAATTTCTTTACACGTGAAGAAGCCGTGAAGGCAGGTTTCGCTTATGTCGGCTTGTAATGCGCCTTGTCATGAACCGTTTGTCAGATACTCATGAATTGATTTCGCCGCAATCCGGCCCTGGCCCATTGCGAGGATCACAGTCGCGGCGCCACTGACAATGTCGCCGCCGGCATAAACGCCGTTCAGTGATGTCTGCCCTTTGTCATCAACAAGAATATTGCCCCAGCGATTGGTCGTTATTTCCGGTGTGGTCTTGTGTATCAGCGGATTTGAATCATTGCCTATGGCAACTATAACTGTATCTGTTTGAATCATGAACTCACTGTCTGGAATGACGATGGGTCTTCGTCTGCCTGAATCATCGGGTTCGCCAAGTTCATAGCGTAGACATTCAATGGCTGTTACAAGGCCCTGGTCGTTGCCTAGTATCCGTTTCGCGTTTTGCAATAGATGAAAAATAATCCCTTCTTCCTTGGCATGGTGCACTTCTTCTACACGGGCAGGCATTTCCTTTTCCGTGCGCCTGTATATAATATGGACTTCTTCAGCGCCGAGGCGTATGGCGGTTCGAGCGGAATCCATTGCAACATTGCCGCCACCCAGCACCGCTACCTTGCGAGAACGCAGGATAGGTGTGTCGGCGATGTCTGACGAATAGGCTTTCATGAGATTGGTTCGGGTAAGATATTCGTTGGCCGAAAATACACCGACAAGATTTTCCCCTTCAATATCCATGAATTTGGGCAGACCGGCGCCCGTTCCGACGAAAACAGCGTCGAATCCGTCTTTTTCCATAAGGTCAGTTAGTTTGCGCGTGCGGCCTACAAGAAAATCAGTTCGGATCTCGACACCCATGTCCGTTAATATGTCAATTTCCGCCTGCACTATCGCTTTTGGAAGGCGGAATTCTGGGATGCCGTATACCATGACACCGCCGGGTTTATGAAATGCTTCAAATATGGTTACAGCATGCCCGGCCCGGCGAAGATCAGCGGCAACAACGAGTCCGGCGGGACCACTGCCTATTACAGCCACTCTTCTTCCTGTATCAGGTTTGACAGGCAAAGACGCAATGCCTTGATTTCGTTCAGTGTCAGCCGCGAAACGTTCAAGTCTGCCTATTGAAACCGCTTTGTCCACGCTCTTGAGCATCTTGCCCAGAGTGCAGGGCGCCTGACATTGAACTTCCTGCGGGCATACCCGTCCGCAGATTGATGGCAAAAGACTGTCCTGCTTTATTATATCAATAGCTTCTTGATAATTTCCGTCGGCGATTTCTTTTATGAATGCCGGAATGTTGATGCGGACGGGACAGCCATTTATGCATGGCGCGTTCTTGCACTGCAAACAGCGCATGGCTTCTAATCGTGCCTGTTCAGGAGTGTAGCCCAAAGCTACTTCGTCAAAATTGCGAACTCGTGCCTCCGGATCCTGTTCCGACATTCGCTGGGGTGGAACAGCCGCTCGCTCGCTTGGCTTTAAATCATTTTTCCTTTTCAGAAGATCATTAAGGTTGTGGCTGTTTTTGGTATTCATCCTGTTTAACTGTTCTTTTTTTCCAAGCCAAGTTGGAGATGACATTCGTGATGAGCTTTTTCCTCATGTTTGTGGTAAGAACCCAGTCGTTTGATCATAATGTCAAAATCTACCTGATGACCATCAAACTCCGGCCCGTCTACACAGACGAATCTGGTTTGTCCGCCTACGGTTACACGGCATCCTCCGCACATGCCTGTGCCGTCAATCATTATTGTATTTAGCGATACCATTGTCTTGATGTTAAACGGTCTTGTTGTTTCGGCGCAGAACTTCATCATAACAGGAGGTCCGATGGCAATCACAAGGCCGGGTTTGGGGTCTCGTTGACATATTTCCTTTAAGGGTTCGGTAACGAGACATTTACGGCCGTATGAACCATCGTCCGTGCAGACTATGAATTCATCAGAAATGGTTTCCATTTCGTTTTCCAGGATCAGCAGTTCCTTTGTTCTTGCTCCAATGATTGTAATTACCATGTTGTCTGCTTTCTTCATGGCTTTTACTATCGGATATAATGGCGCGACACCGATTCCGCCACCCACGCATACAACTGTTCCGGTTTTGGTTATATGCGTCGGCGCGCCCAGAGGGCCGAGCAGGTGAGGGATGTTATCTCCCTTGTTTAATTCTGCCAGAAGATGCGTCGATTTGCCGACAGTCTGGAAAATCAATGTTATTGTACCTGTCGCGGCGTCAGAGTCGACAATGGTAAGAGGAATGCGTTCGCCATCGTCTGAAGCTTGAACAATCACAAATTGACCCGGTTGGCGTTCTTCTGCTATGAGAGGCGCTTCTATTTGGAATAAAAAAACTTCCGGTGATAGTTGTTTTTTTTCAATAATTCTGTTCATGTTGGATTCTCTGGAGAAATGACGGGCAGGGCCGTATTTGATGTTTAGTATTGTTTTTCGTATTCGCCTTTGCCGATGCGTTTAAGTTTGTGGAAACCAACGTTTTTAGCCCGTTGATCCAGACTGCTTTTTGATCTTCCTATGGAAGGTGGGGAAAAAATTTTCTCTATAGGTGCATTGCATTTTGGGCAGACCGAAAGGATTGGATCGGACATCCTTGGGTGAACCGATTCAAATGGTTTTGCGCAATAAGCACAGCTTTTGCTCTGCTTTTTTGCCTGATATTCGTAAATAGGCATAATACCTCTTTCTTGTTGAAGTCTAATGAAGTTGTAACACACCGTCAATAAATACGTGTTTTCAGCCTAGGAATTATATTGCCAACATGAAATAGTCTGGAATAATAGCTGAATTGAGTTCGTGAACCGGCTGTGGAGTAAGTGGTGATTATTATGACAAAACGAGAACGTTTTCTTGCATTCGCGTCATTTGAGGATGTTGATAGAGTTCCGCGTCATGCCGGATATGTGCAGGATCTGCATGATAAGATGACGCAATTTCTGGGTAAAGATCCCTCTGAGTGCTTCGATATGGATACAGGACGTGGCAGTGGTCTGTGCGCTCCTGATGGATTTCAGTCGCCGGATTATTCTGCCTATCATCCGGAACGCGAAGTTGGAAAGGATGGGTTCACAATAGACGGGAACGGTTGTGGTCATCTTAATCATGGTTTCTATCACTTTACAGAGTACGTAAGTCCCCTGCGTAACGCTTCCTCTTTTGATGAAATTGAAAAATATCCCATTGTGAGCAATGAGTCCTTTCTGGATGACCGCATGCGGGAAGAGTGTATGCTTGCGCGCCGTGACGGCACGTTCGCCAATGTTTTCGTTGGCCATATGTATGAAAATGCGTGGCAGGTTCGTGGATACGAGGAATTTCTGATGGATTTGCTTGTTCAAAGGGACTGGGCCGAGCTGTTGCTTGATCGATTCTGTGATAATAATCTTCGTACTGCGGTCGCTGCCGCAAAGGCAGGCTACGATTGTATTGGAACCGGCGATGATGTGGCCAATCAAAACGCGTTGATGTTCCAACCCGATTTGTGGCGCGAAGTAATGAAACCACGCTGGGCTAAAGTTATCGCTGGCGCCAGGGAAATCAAGCCCGATATACATGTGTGGTATCATTCTGATGGAAATATATGGGATATTCTGGACGATCTGGTTGAAATCGGGATAACCATACTGAATCCAGTTCAACCGGAATGCATGGATCCCGTGGCGATTCGAAAACGATTCGGCAAGCGTCTTGCATTCGATGGGTGTATTGGCACACAGACCACATTTCCGTTCGGTACGCCTGAGAGTATGCGTAAAACCGTTTTCGATCTTGCCGCCGCTCTAGACGCTAAACGGGGCGGTCTCATGCTTTCGCCTACGCATATCCTTGAACC
>JAQBFJ010000169.1:0-2669 GCA_032123435.1 Verrucomicrobiota bacterium | reverse complement strand
GATTCTCGGAAAAACGTTCATCAAACGTATAATTCTTCATAAAACCGGTAACCGTTTGACCAGAGGAAGGATTAAATGTCCCTACCGCGCCGCGATAAGCCTGTACTATTCCGCCATGCACAGACAGTGTTCCGCGCGGATCTCCACTGCTGTAGTCCTCTACATAAAAACTGCCGTCAGAACCAGAGGCGGTTCCAGCCCCAGTGGCCATCATATGCGCATACACCTGTACATCGTCAGGAGCATCTGTTGTGATTACAATATCACGTTTGGTTAACAACCCCAGCGCATCATCAGAATCCGGATTGACTTTAGGATCTTCTGTATAGGTAAGATTATCGTCAATATATATATTTCCATCAGTAACAAAAGTACGCCGGCCATCCAATTCTCCCTTAATGTGTAAATCGCCCTGAATATATACGAGTTCGTCGTCAACACCTGTCTCCTGCGTATATACCACTTCAGTCACTGTCCTGGTTCTTACATGCCCATGACTGTTTGTGTATATTTCCGTCACCTGTTGCTCTTGACCAATGGACATGTCTTCACCTTCCAGCACAACCCACACATCATCATTAATCACCCTGTTTTCCGGATCACCGGATGAAGCTTCTGCAAGCAGGTCGTCAAAAGGAACATCGGCCATTGAATCCGAATCCACGTTAAGCTCAAATTCTTCATCAAATATGCACTGAGATATATTGCCGCCATAGTCAGACGCTGCTGATGTCACATCATCATAAAAATGCGGATCACCGGAAAACCAGAGTTTGGTATTGGAGTGAACAGGCCCATAAAAACTTTCGCCGCTTTTGAAATATATATTACGGTTATTATCCGACCAAAGCGCGTATCTGGCCCACGACATGTTCCGGAGACCGTTAATAACAACCTGCCGGGAAACATCATTGAAAGTCCCGACTGAAACTATACGGTAACTCCTGTTTGACGGCAAAATATTGAAACTGCTCCCATTCCGCAAAACCGTTGAACTTGACGAGTTTACAGTCAGCCACCATTGCCCTAAAGCCTTGCTGTTCTTCACGTTATCATTGTAAAGATTAACAGACATGGCCGGTGCAGATATTTCATAAGTATCGGAATTTTTGAAAATAACCACAAACCCATCCATCATAAGAGAATTCTGATTACCATTACCTTTGGGCTTAACACGCACGGACGCGATAACACCGGAATAACCCGGAAAATCCTGAGTTAAGTCATCACGTGTTATTGTTGAGCCATCCTCAAGCGTCATCGTGAATTCCATATCAGGACTGTTGTTGGGATTTATGTTAATTGAACCGGTGACCACATGCTCACCATTTGATATTTGCGCGGCAGAATCACTTGTTTGAATCGAAACCTCATAAGAACCGCCATTAATGATCCCCTGTAATACGGTCGGTACATCGCCTTTTTTCGCGATGTATTCCACTGCACGTTCTGCGCCTCCTGCCGCTATATACACTGCCTTTTCCATTAAAATCTGTTCGTTACTTAACCTGAAATGATTCACTGACGACATCAGGAGAATGGATACCAAGGCAGCAATTACGGCAAGAATGCACATAACGCTTATCAATGCTATACCTGATTTTTTGTTTTTCATAAAGACCTCCTTTTGAAGCTCTTATGTTTTCATATTTCTAAGAATAACAAATGTCGTCATTGTTATTGAACTATCATAAGCGCCAACGCGTCTGTCAACAGTAACCGAAAGCGTCACACCTCCGTCTGTAAGAACAGCAGTGGCATCAGAAACATCCTCGCAGACAGTCTGCGCACCTGGAGAAAGCACTATTGTCTTAAGATTTCGATCATAAACATAAGAAACAGGCATTCCGTCAATGCTTATGACCTGCAGAACCCAACCGCTGGCAGTATTACTGCATGTCGCGGAAATGCCGGATCTGATCCCGCTATCAGGAGTTATGCCATATACGATCCTTTCTAACGCAAGGCTTGCATCAAATGATGTCTCCATATCAAGCTCTGCAACTCTCCATGCATTTTGAGTCCCCCAAAAAAATGAAAACAACGCAATAAGCACAAGCCCGAAAGTGACCAGCACTATCATTATTTCAACAAGGGTAAATCCGGACCTTTCGTAACCGGATTCTCCATAATTTATTAATCTCATTTTCATTGATGCATCCACTTTGTAAAAGATGTTGCCACCTCAATAGAAGATGTCGTCCCCGCCCCCGAATCTATCCATGCCAGTTGAACCACCACATCTTTCGTATCAGTCAATCCTTCAGCATTTGAAACTGTGCATTTATACGTATAACCTCCATCAATAACTGTCGGAGAAATACTCTGAATATCATTATAGTTTGAATCCGCAATCTGTTCCAAAATGTCACGCGCAATATGCATAGCCTGCATTTGACGACCCGACATCGTTGCCACCTGCTGACCCTGAATAAGAGCCGCGCAATACACGAGCGCGGCAAATGCCAGCAAACACATTGCCAACATTATCTCAACAAGAGTAAATCCTTGTTTTGACATATTCATTTATTTTTCTCTTACTTGATATTTCTACCCACTCATAATTTAGAGCATTATTTATGCCGATTCTATCAAAAAACTGACATAAATCTATAAATATATAAATTCTATCACTTTAACCCCGAGAACATTGTGTTTGGAAATATTCT
>JAQBFJ010000168.1:0-2956 GCA_032123435.1 Verrucomicrobiota bacterium | reverse complement strand
TTATGGAACATAACAAGTAACGATCCTGAAACACCGACGAACTCCATAGAACTGCTAATACGTGTTCGCTCCATTCCTCTGCTCGACTTCACTACCAGCCCTGCGCAAGTTTCCACCAACGGTTCAGGCCTTGTCGCCATAAGCAATACCATCTATGACATTGACAAGGAGGCCTGCGAACTTGAAGTTCTCTACTCAACCAATGCCGGCGCGACATGGAGTACGGCAATAATATATTCGGCAAATGCTTCTATGGGAGATGTTTCCATTACAAATGATACAACACCTCAGGTCACGGCCATAATCACCACAAACGCTTCAGCCGTGCCAGCGACCAATTATGTCACAGCAACATGGGCCACAACGAACGGTTCCGCACCCATACTATTATCAACAAACACGATAGTTCGCACGCGTCTATGGGACGGATTCTTCTGGAGCATTGCCGCGACAAGTCAACCGTTCATGGTTGATAATGAAGCGCCGACTATGCCTTCATCATTCAGCGTAACCAGTCATATTGTTTCAACATGGTCCACCCAGGATGTTATTTACACGCGATGGATCGGCTCTTCCGACGGCAGTGGTGGCGGTCTTATCGGCTACCAGATTGCCCTGACCAACGCCAACCCATCATCATTCAACGTATACACCACATGCACTGAAACTCAGGCTGTTCTAACGTCATGGTCAAACGGCACCAACTGGTGGCTAGCCGTTCGCGCCGTTGACATTTACGGCAATGCCAGTCCCACGCCGTCATTCCTTGGCCCGTTCATGATTGACGCCGACCCGCCCTCTTCAAGCAACGCTGTGATGATCATCGTGGGCAGTGCGTTCGGCAATTACACGCTTGGCACCGTGGTAACGAGTTCATGGGCCGGCTTTTTTGATGATGCATCAGGGATCAGTGGTTATTACTACGACGTGGTGGACGGCAAAGGCACAACAAATGGAACCTGGACCACTGCGACCAATGCCGAACTTTCCGGCCTGCAGATAAATCAGACCAGCACGATTTACGTATGGGCGCGTGACAATCTTGGGCTGATCGGATCTTCGACAAACGCGTCCATTCTGCTTCTTGATTCTGGCGGCGATTTTGACGGAGATGGTCTTTCCAACGCACAGGAAGAAATCACTGGGACTGCTGCCGACGACATTGCGAGCGTCTTCTCCTGTTTCTCGCCCGACATTTCCGTCACTGGCTCTGTCACTATTTTTGTATTCAACTGGCCCAGTGCGTTGAGTCGGCTTTACAACCTTTACACAACGGATTCATTATACGAAACAAACTGGTCACATTCCGTTACCAACATTATCGGGACGGGCGATATAATGGCGCACACAAACATTGTAGACACGAACAAACCCGGTTATTTCAAATTAACGGTGACGATGCCGTAGCCGATGCGAAATGTCCTTTCAGGCGGCTGCCCCCAGCGTCTTGTGGGCATGGATATTACCACACATATGCCTGTATTTACTGCATATTTTACATCATCCCAACCCAAAACATACATAACATTCATCTTTACGATCGTGAGATTGGATGTTATGTTACTTTTATGAAATTCAGATCGTTTCAGAACCCTGATTTATGCCTACCCGTCATACGACGACGTGCCACTGAGTACATGCTGGAATTCCTTTTCTGGTTTACCTCAGCAGCTCTCACACGCGGCAGATCTGTACATTGGTGGTATTGGTACCGCAATAAACCATCTTACTATACCGCGTTGTACCGACTTCGCAAAGCCGGACTCATAGTGACCAAAAAAGTATCACGCATGGAAACCGCCATATATCTAACGAACGAGGCGCACACACGACTTCCCCCTATCGCGAAGCCCCTCTCGTCCTGGAATAAGAAATGGAATCATATCTGGTATGTCCTGGTCTATGATGTGCCAGAAGCACAACGCCAATATCGCGATGGCTTGCGAACATTCCTTTCACGTATGCGTATGGGCTGCCTGCAACGCAGTGTGTGGGTGACTCCACGTGATATCCGCCCGGAATACGACGACCTGATCAAGGCAACAGATGTAAATCAATATTCTTTTCTCTTCCATTCAGAAACCGTACTCGGCCGTGATGCACAGGACATTGTTACCTCAGCATGGAACTTTGAACGCCTGTACGAAATACAGAAATGGTTCTGTGAAGTGTGGACGGAAAACATGGATACGCTCAGATCATCCAAGCCGTCACGACAGACTCTCGCCACAATCGCCCGCGAAGAAATGTCCGCCTACGCCAGCGCCATGGCCGAAGACCCTCTGCTCCCATACGAACTATGGCCTTCCGAATATCTCGGCGCCCAAGTCTACAACCTTCATGTCGATTTCATAAAAGCTATAAAGAAAACACGCTGGACTCCATGAACAACTCTTACTATCATCCGCCAATCACCACATTATCCGCCTTTATCACGGAGGGGTGGCAGAGTGGACTATCGCACCGGTCTTGAAAACCGGAGTACCGCAAGGTACCGTGGGTTCGAACCCCACCCTCTCCGCCATACAGAGGTGAACAATGTTCCGTCATAGGGGCTGGGCCCTGTGCAACAGAATCCTGCGAACTCCGCCAGGTCCGGAAGGAAGCAACGGTAAGTGGGCGAGTTTGTGTGCCGCAGGATCACCTGGCCCCGACTTTCTTGAGTGAGAAGTGAGGAGTAAAAAGTCAGTGGCGAGAAAAAAGCCGCTAAATCCTTTCCCGTCTTTGTTATGACTCCTTACTCCTCACTTTTTACGACTGACTAAAAAAACCGCCTTACAATCTTCGAACGGTTTTTTCAAATGGAATTTCAGGTTTCTGCTCGCAAATACCGTCCGACGACCTTTGAGGAGGTGATGGGGCAAACCCATGTCGTGCAAACCCTCACGAATGCCATCACACGGCAACGAGTGGCCCATGCCTATGTCTTTTCCGGCATGCGGGGAGTGGGGAAAAC
>JAQBFJ010000167.1:0-21164 GCA_032123435.1 Verrucomicrobiota bacterium | reverse complement strand
CGCGAGCGCATCGCCTCCTTTTGTGTCATATCCAATGAAATCTTCGGAAAAATTTCCAGTACCAATAACTCTTGTTCGTTTGCCGCAATGTTTTGTGGATAACGTATGAGCAATACCGTACAAAACGCACATTCTTGCCCGACTTCTGGCATTACCGCTGTTTACGGTAGTTAAATCCTGTTCTGACTCTATGTAGATTTGATTGTTTATGGAATTGGCTATTTCGCCAACGGGTCTTACCAGATGATTAATGCCTATTCTGTCTGCAAACGCTGCAGACATTGAGTTGAATGTCTTATTGTCATGCTCATTGAACGGCATGCTGATACCGTAAACATTTTCGACGCCAAGCGCTTTCATGCAGAGAATAGCGACCAAAGACGAATCGGCGCCTCCGCTGAGCCCGATGACTGCTATGTCACAGAAAGCTTTTATTTCGTCGCAGATGTAATTTACCAGCTTGGCGGAATCTTGAATCATAGTTTTTTCCATTTAAAAAGTTTATAAAAACAGATGATAATATATATTACAGAATGGAAGTCGGCAAGATGTTAATGAAATGTACGATACTTTCGATTTTTAAGAAAACATGAGGCTGACAGGTCGATATATCAATTGTTTTTACACTTTGAATATCTGCAGTCTTTCTGTTCGGATCTTTCCTTCCTGTTTCAGGATCAACAGTGCTGAATTTACGGCGGCGGGAGAAACGGTTCTGTTTTTTCTGATGCGATCCAAGCTGACGGAAGAACAGTTTTTGAGTTCTTTCATAATGATTTCCCGTGCGCGTGCTATATTTTCCATGTTCTCTCTTGGTGGGACGGGTTTGGGAAGCATTTGGCCCAACGGTGATTGCACAAGGTTGTCGGGCTCAACTTGTTCCTGACGAAATGGTCTGAGAATATCATAATGCGCCTGTCCCGCAATGTGCAGGGGGGTATCGTCGTGCAGTTCGGGATCACGTTTCATACTGGCGGTGCACGGGTAACTGTGCATTCTTCTGGATATGACATCTGTTTCAATGTCATCATTGATGTTCTTCCCAACAAGCCAGCGCGCGATATAGTATGTGGCTCCACACGCGGCTGATACGTTTACATGTGCTTCCTTTATGATGCCATTTTCGATACTGATGCTTACATCCGGTCGGCCGATATGGAATGTTTCCCTGAATTTGGCGAGCACACTGTGTTTAGGCGGATCGAAACTGCAGAAGGGTTTTGGAAACGATATTTCGATGCCGTTATCTTTGCATATTTTCTGAGCGCTGGTTCTGGCTGAACCGCGGACCCAATCGGGAGCTTCAAGCGGAACGATGATTCCTTTTGTGTGCCAGGCGGGGCATTTCCTGACAATTTCAACAAGCACCTGTTCGTGAATATTTATAATCAGCATTATATCATGAGGCGGGATGTTCTCCGGAACATGCCGCTCCGGTGTTTCCAGAACGTAGGGCATTACTGCCGGCAGGTTGATTACAGCGGCAATATCATCAGCGAATTTTCGTTTGTAGGATTTTCGGCAGAAGGTGCAGTCTGATTCACACGCGGTGCAGAACCCGGCTTTGCCCTGAAGATTTTCGATTACCCGGTTAGCGTAAAGGGTGTCGAACTCCTGTGAGTATTCGTTTTTTATTCCTTCCGCGTGATCGGCTTGTCTGCTTCTGATTATAACGAGTTTCATTTTGAGACTATATATTTACACGGGAAACATGAAATTATGTTTCCATATCACGTGATGTCATGCTTCGTTTTGCTGTGATAATAAGGGTTGGCTTAGATGTATGAATCGGCGTAAATTTCCTTATTCATAATCAATTCAGCCGTGCGCGCGGCATGCACGAGTTCAGTATCCATTACGTCGCATATGGCGGCGTCCATGCCTGCGGCGATAGCCATAACCAGAAATGTGCGGTTGATCAGTTTTTTATGTGTTGTGCCGTTAGCCACATTGGACAGTCCGCAAATGATGTGCGGCGGCGGATCGGCGAATAATGGAAATTGTCTGGTGGCTTCGAGAATTTCCTTCTGTTGTTCCTGCATGAATTTGAGAGGCATTGCTATCGGGTCGAGATAAATATCTTCTATGGGCATTCCTATTTCCATTGCTTTAGCAATGATTTTGCCTGCGTTCTCGACGCGTTTGTCCGCGTTTTTGGGTGTGCCTGTTTCATCCATGACGATGCATATGACGGACGCACCATGTTCGGCGGCTACCGGCAGTATTTGATTCAGTTTTTCGTCCGCCGCGGTGGCGGAGTTTATCAGGGCTTTGCGTTTGCAGATCTTTATTGCTGCGCTTAGTATATTGGGTTTATTGGAATCGATGCTTACAGGAGTGTCAACGACATCCTGAACGGCTTCAATCATCCAGCACATGTCTTCCGGCTTGGCGGAGACGGCGCCGAGATTGACGTCTATGAAAGTGGCGCCAGCGTCGGTTTGTTTTCTTGCCCATTCCTGGATTGGTTTTGGATCCTTATTGAGGACGGCTTCCTTTATGTCTTTGAAACCGGTATTGATTCTTTCGCCTACGAATATCATGTCAGTGCCTTTCTTATGGTTTGTTGATAATTAAAATAATCGTTTATGATGATGCCATGTCCTGTATTAGTTCGCGTGTCACTGTTATTGCATCGGGATGCGCTAGTGTAACAATGTCGGCGCCAGCCTGAATGTAGCCGGCGGCGGAAGCGGCTTCCCATCTTGGTCCGCGTTCCTTGAGTTTTCCCCAACCGGGCAGGATGTCTTCATCTGCCAAAGTCTCCTTGATTTTCCATGCTTCCCATCCCACATTTGCTATTTGCGGAAGGGCCATGTGTTTATCGCCTTTCAGACCTGCGATCCTGACGCGTTCAAAGATGGTGTATACGTAATCGAACCCGTATCCCAATGCGGCTGTAGTTTGACACATTACAACATCTTTCAAATCAAATCCGGCATCCTGCAGAAGGATGTTTACCTGTTTGGCGATATTAATATCTACCGGAGCTTCCGCGATAAGCTTATGCTTATCGGCCTTACCGATGGCGCCGAGTGTACGGTAGTTTGTTTCGGTTGCTGGTCCGATAAGACAGTTTTCGCCTTTAGCGGCTTGTGAACATTCGGGCAGTACTTCATTATCCTTATTTTCATCGCCACAGCCCCAGATAATAAGCGGCACTTTAACAGCTTCGAGTATGGATTTTACGGTTTTTGCGGCATCCTGCGGGGAAAGGTTTTTTCCCGCGGGATCCGGGCCGAGCAATTTCAGACTTATCAGGTCCACCTTGTATTCTTCAACGCATTTCTGGGCCCATTCGGCGGGTGAATTGATGACATTGCCGATGGCGTTTTTGAGAACATCGGGCCAGCCGTCAGGAACGACATCCACTACTATGCCTGCTATTATCGGCGGATTGGGTGTTTCACCTTCAAAAGTTAATAAGGGCAGGGTGGTTTCGCCTCCGACGGTTACAGTTTTAGAACGTGTCCCGCCGTTTTCCGCTGTTGCGCCGATTGTGACGGTGTTTATTCTGTTTGTCCATTTTTCTTTTATATCAGGTATTTCCATGATGTCTCCTTACTTTTTTATTATATCTATTGACGATTAATTCGTAACTATCTTTTCCATTATTTCATCCATTTTCTGGATAGCAGGGCTTTTATCAAGCTCAAAAAGGGAGCGACCGTTGAAAATGTATTCATCAAGAACAGGATCATTGGGAAGGTGTCCGATACAGGTTATGTTCAGGTCTTGTATCCTTTGTTTTACTGTTTCGATTTTTTGCTGGTCCACGTTGTTAATAATAATGTGTTTATGCTTAATGTCGTTTTTCAGGCCTGATATCAGATCGTCTATTCTTCTGGCGCAGTCTATGGCCAAAGGGTTATCGTTGACCACAACGAGCAAATGATCGACATGCGAAGCAGTTCGTCTGCTCAGATGTTCCAGGCCGGCTTCGTTGTCCATTACGACCCATTCATATGCGGTTTGAAGGTCATCGGCGAATTTCCGGAGCAGACTGTTGATATAGCAATAACAGCCGGGGCCTTCCGATCGGCCCATTGTGATAATGTCCATTTTCTCGGTTTCCACGATCAGTTGGTGCAGGCCGGCTTCTATATAGTTATGCTTTGACATGCCGGCAGGAAAATTCTTTATTTCCTTCAGTGTTTCCTCGCGTAGGTCGCCGATTGTTTTTTCCACGCTGATTCCGAGTAGGGTTGACAGATTCGCGTCAGGGTCAGCATCAAGCGCGAGGATGGGGCCGTTCGCGTGTTTTTTAAGGTGCCTGATAATCAGGGCGGCAATTGTTGTTTTGCCTGTTCCGCCTTTGCCTGTTACCGCTATTATTCGGGCCATTATTCTTTTCTCCCGTTATTTCTTTTTATTGATGGAAACAGTTCGATATTCGTATGGGGCAGAAACATGGCCTGCTGGAACTGTTCAACGTAATCCTTGCTCCCCATAAGATCGTAATATGTGGTTCTGGCGCATATATCATGCAGAGAACTGTAAGCATCAAGGGAAAGCGCGGCAAGTTTTGCGCCCCAGACAGACGTATTTCCCGCGTACTGTATATTTGACAGCGGGATATCAGGGAGCAATCCTATCTTGATTGCGTTAATTCTGTTTATGTAACTTCCGAATCCGCCGGCAAGAAAAATTTTATCTATATCGCCGATCTCAAGATCCAGTTTGTTCAACATTATGTTGACGGCCGCGAAGACAGCAGCTTTCGCAGTTATGATGTTGTCGATATCGTCCTGAGTGACAAAAATATTATCCGCCAGTTTGAACATGCCGAGTCCGTTTTCGAAAGAAAGGTCTGGATGGCTTTTGGGTACGAATTTGCCGGAGCGGTTTATGATTTTCATGTCTAGTAGAACTGCTGTGAGATCTATGATTCCTGATCCGCATATACCGGTAGGCGCCGTACCGCCTATTGTTTTATAAAGAATCTTGTTTTTCTCAATATAGACTTTTTCGATAGCACCGTTTTCAGCCGTCATTCCGCAATTAACGCTGGCACCTTCGAGCGCTGGTCCGGTCGAAGCCGAACAGGCCATAAGCCATTCTTTGTTTCCGATTATTATTTCACCGTTAGTACCTATGTCTATGAGCATGGCTGTCTTGTCGTGTTCATGCATGCCTGTAGCAAGGATGCCGGAGGTAAGGTCGCCGCCCACCCAGCTGCTTATACATGGAATGCAAAATACGAACCCGTTTTGATTGATCTTAATGCCAACTTCAGCGGCATGAACGGCTGGAAAATCAAGGGTGGCTGAGATATAGGGTTCACGTCTTATATTTTCAGTCGGCAGACCCAGCAGAAAGTGCATCATTATGGTGTTGCCGGCACAGACTGCGGCGTAAATATCATGGATGTTTATGTTGTTGCGCCTGGCCAATGTTGATATCAGGCTGTTTATATCCTGAACAATCTTTTCCTGAAAAACCTGTACGCCTTTTTTCTCAGCCGCCATTATTCGCGCGGTGACCTCGCGTCCGTACACGGCCTGAGAGTTGAAACAGGCTTGCGCGTCGATTGTGCGCATTGTGACTGTATCGAGCAAGTGGGCTACCACGGTTGAAGTGCCAACGTCGACAATAATCATGTAATTCCTGTTAGATGTATCTCCGCTCTCGACATTAATTATTTCGGCGTTGTCTTCTACATGCCGGCATATAGTGGCGGTTAGTGCAAAATTGTTCTGTCTGAGTATTCGCGGAATAATGCGCAATATCGGAAGGTCGGCGTATACATTTCGGTAACCAGATGTTTTTTCAATCTTATCCTTAATGCGCTGGCAATCTGCCAGATTGTTTTCAAGGGTGGGTGGGTCGAGATTAAGAGGGATTTTGTCAACGAGCGGCGATCTCGTGAATTCTTTTTCCGTTATGCCGGAGTCGATGGCTCTGAAGCGTTGTGCTTCTTTGTCCAGTTCCATGTGTGTGCTTGTTTTTGTTGCCAAAGGTATTTCGATTGTCAGATCGCTTTCCGGTCTGGTCTGACAGGCCAACACGATGCCGGCTTTAATCTCCTGGCTGGACAGCAGGCTGGCTGATGGGCCGCTGACTTTACCTTCCAGTATTTTCATTTTGCAGCGGCCGCATATGCCGTCGCCGCCGCAGGCGCTGTTAATCGTAATGCCGGCTTTTGATGCGGCTTCAAGCAGTGAAAGGTTCGACTTTATCGTGATGGTTTTGTCGAATTGTATGAAGCGTATGGTATAAGAGGGCAATGTCTTGTTTCCGTACGGCTATTTTTTCCAGTTCTGCGTCAGAAATACCGGTATTCCGCTCGCGTTTTCAGGTCCAATCATGACTTCCTTCCATTCGGAAGTATCTTCCAGTTCGGCTCGGAATGACGGCAATAAACCAGGTATTATGAGTTTCCGATGTTTAACCTTTTCGGATACATTTTGGCTGGCGAGTGTTTTTATGACTTTTTCCGGCGATAATTTATCACCGGCATAGGCGTTGAGTACGCCCAGACCTTCGGTATCGACCACGCAAATGTAGCAGGGCACCTTGCTTCGTTCAACTTCACCTTCCACGCAGAAATACGTGAGTGAGAAATTTGTCGTAAACAGTACCGGTGAATCCTGACTGACATGTCCTATTTCGTAAAGTTTTGCTTCTACGGTATTCGGCACCTGCGGATCGGTATATATATTCTGAATGGTCGTGAGGATGGGGAGCAGTTCTGATCCATCAACGCCGTTAATAATAATGATGCCGGCGTATTTGGCGGAGAAAGTTGCTGCAAGAGCCGTTTCTTTCATTGCGTTATCCATTGATATGTCCACCATGACCGGGAAACCCATGGTGCGGAAATTCTTTTTCAGCGCGGCTCTTCGTATTGTTGTGATATTTCTGATTGTATGGGCCGTCTTCTTCCCGTCGAAAGAGAACACCATGTCTGTAACACCTTTTTCCCTGGCGGAATTAGCGATGTCGGCCAGTTTTTCTGTTGTGTCGGCGCTAATTGCGAGCGGGCACTTGGTTTCTGCCGCTATTTTTATGAATTGTTCAGCATTCGTTTCATCAGCCTTGTAGATGAGCGGTTTCTTGTCGGCTATGGCCTTGACGGCGGATGACATTACTTCAGCGTTATTACTAATTATTATCAAAGGTACCGTGCTTTTTTCCAAAATGGTTTTAACGCGTGTTACTGCTTTATCAACGGGGCCGTCTACTTCCACGGCTGCAAGCCGAACCCCCATGTCTTGACCGGCGCGTGTGAATTTGGCTTTATTTATCTGTTCTATTCGGGCGATGGCATCGTTATCTGACATTGATGAAGGTATTTTTACCGCAAGGGCAGGGGGATAATGGAATTTCTCTTCATGCCGGAACATGACTGTTTCCTGTCCTATTTTGACTTCAGAATTTCCGGCCGGGCCGATACTTACAAGTTTCATGGGTGGCGCGGAAGCGTCGGAAAGTTCGGTCTTGGCGTTATCTGAAAGGTGAGGACAATCGGTCAGTGCTTTTTGTTTTGAGGCTACCTGCATTGCGAATGCCATGCATGTGGGAAATCCACATTCCTTGCAGTTTGTTTTGGGCAGGTTCTTGTATATTGCCATTCCTGTAAGCGCCATGGTCGGGCCCCTTTCTCAATCATGTTAATAATAGATTGTTGTTAATTATATATTTTATATAAGCGATTCCATTTTGAGTGCCGGGTGATCCACGGTCTGAAGGAATTCGACCAGCTTTTCCGGGTCTTCGGCATTCTCCTCTGTTGCAATCTTGTCGAAGAGGTCTTCTTTGCCGACTTTCTTTAATCGTTCCTTCAGCCTTTCGGCGACTTCTTCCTTGAGTGCTTTTGGCATCCAGACAACGCGCTCAATGCCGCCGTCGGCTGAAATGAACTTTTCACTGGAAATGTACAACTTGCCGATGCCGATAAATCCGGGGGTCTGGTGGCCGCCGCCGATCTGGCCGGCGAGCGTTGAGAATTTCATTCCAACTGGGGTCATACCTTGATGGTCTCTATCGACTATCAACACACCGTTTGCTTCGGGCACGATCGCCGCGATGCATTCGAAACAGCCGCAGGACGTCATGGGATCTTCCAGCATCGAGTAAGCGTTGAAAGCGGTCAGGTTACCATTGGACTTGCCGGATACGTAGTCGTTGATGTTTTGCCATCGTCCTTTCACCGGATCCAGGCATTTACCTTTGTTGACAGGTTCATTCGGGCCGTGTTTATCGATCTGGTACGACGCTTTGCAGTCAAGCCATGTGTATGCGCCGCAGAGTCCGAGTCGTTGCGGTGTGACGATGCATACGTGGTCCGGTGCGTACGACTGGCACAGTGTGCAGGAGTAGTATTCGTCCACATCCTCATCGGTCATGCCGCCTATGCGATCATCCCTTTGGTTATAGATTGATTTAGCGAGTTCGAGTGGAGCCTTTATTTTTTCGGTATCGGTTATGATTTTTACCTGTACGCGGTCTACTATTGATGAAAAATCATTATGAATTTTAGCCACTAGAATTTCGCCAAAGTCCTTGATGGAAAAGCCCTTTGCCTTTGCTTCCTTGCTTATTCTGAGCCAGATAATTGATCTCTGGCCCATATGAAATATGCCATTTGCGCATGAGATGTACTCATGGATTCTTCGTTCCAGTACGGATTCGAAATCTTCCTGGAATTCACGGCCGGCTACTTCGACAAGTATTGCGAGCGGGTATGCTTCACCTTCTTTCATCTCGTTTATTTCCGGACCGATAACTTCAATTTTACCGTCTTCCACCTGGTTAACGGGTTTCATTCTGAGCAATTCAAATGCGTCGGCATATTTCCCGCCGAACTGCACGAACATGTCTTCTTTGCGAACACGCTCGCCTTCGAACCCGGCTCCGAACGGAACCGGAATAGGGATCTTCTCTATCTTGATCGTCAGACCCCGCACTTCCGCAGCGCGAGTGATGATTTCCGATACCGGCACATTGGCCACTACGTGTTCGTAAGTGCAGATTCCGGTCGGCAGTATTTCCGGTATATTTACATCGGATATTACAGGGAACCCGAAATTGATTGCACCTGCGGCGGTGGCGTATTTTTCGTCAGTTAAAAGCTGATCCTTCGGCGCGTCCGGATCCGATCCAAGTGCAAGCACAAAAGCAAATACTCTTTGCTTGTTATACATGAGGATATCGCGGGCCCTTTTTATGTTACCCGGTTCAATGCCGCCGAACGTCATGGCTGATCGCGCGGCAAAATTCAGCGCGTGGACAGCGGTGGTGATCTCTTTTCCGTATGGGACCAGGAATGTATCCCAGTTCATTTCTATTTTTTCTTCCGCCAGTTGTTCGGCAATTGCTCTGCCGCCGGAATGACCTGCCATAAAGACAAGAATGCTTCGTTCCTGGAAACCGCGCACAAGAGTTACTGCTTCTTCATTTGTTTTTGTTGCGCCTACGATCGCGGCGAAGCCGGGCATTCGGCCGTCAACAAGTTTTATGCCTTGAAGGCGCAGAATGGAATCATCGGTAAAACCCAGCCATATGCCGTCTGCGCCTGGTGTTTTACCCATGGCGTATTTGAGTGATTCTATGGTTTCCTCGGCGATCAGAGTGGCTGCTCCAGCGTCAAGCGTGGTTCCGAGATATGGCAGCCAGAGATTATCTGAAGGTATTTCGCCCAGAAGTTTGCGGGCTTCCTGCAGGGATAATTCGAGATCACCCAGTTTCTGAACTTTCTGACCGAGGAATAGCAGTATTATAGGGAGATAATATGCTGTGTTCGGATATTCAACTTTGGCGTCCTTGCCTTTTTCCTTTATTGCCTGAGCCAGAGCTTTTTCAGCCCTTTCCACCATTTCATAGGCGCCTCTTATTGCTGCGCTTGCTATAATTTTGGACATTATCAATCCTCCACTTCAGTAAATAATTAAGAAACAGGCTTATACGGCTGTTCAAACATCATCGGTTTCAACTTTAATGCTGCACGTTTTATATCCATATGATCTATCATTCTGTGGGCAGCTTCAACCGCATCTTCCTCAAAACAGAACTTTCCGCCGGTTATTTTTTCAACATCTTCTGTCAGGAATTTTTCCACCTTTTCGCTTCCAGAAATACGCATCTTCGGACTGAAATTTACATATACACCAGAAGCCACACAGTAAAACCCAATCACTACAGCTTTTTCACTCATTGCTTCCGGAGCAGACCCTGCAATAGGTAAATCAGAAAGTTTGTCACCAAGACCACCTTCATTAATCATCTCGCATAGAGCTACAAGAATCCTGCTGTTATCAACACAGGAACCGAGATGCAGAACAGGGGGAATGCCCACGGTCTCGCATATCTCCCGCAAACCTTTCCCAGCATACTTCTTCGCGGCCTCAGGCTGAAGTAAGCCATCTTTTGCACAGGCAATAGCACCACAACCAGTCATCACCACAAGAACATCATTTGCCAGCAACTCTTTAACCATATCCAAATGACTTTTATCATGGGTTTTTTTCACATTATTGCAGCCAATAACCGCCGCCACACCGCGAAGCCACCCACTGATCAGCCCATCATTCAAAGGTCTGAACGAAGATCTGTATTTACCACCAAGGTGATGAAATACATTCTTAACGGTAAAACCCGCCACTAGATCTGTAACATGCTGAGGAACATGAACCATTCTTCGGTTCGGATAATTATTTACAGCTTTCGCGACTATTTCCTTAGCAATACTATAAGCCTTTTCTTCTTCAAACTGAATGTGCTCCGCGCCCTTAATCTTGGCTTTCTTGCTCGTTGTGATGATTTTAGTATGATAACACTCCGCGTGCTCAACTACAGCCGGCATTATGCACTGAACATCAACCAACATGACATCAATAACGCCTGTTGCAATAGCCAATTCCTGCTGAAGAAAGTTCCCGACAACAGGTGCGCCTTGTCGCATTAAAATCTCGTTAGCAGTACAGCATATTCCACTAACAATAATGCCTTTCGCGCCCTGCTTTTCTGCAAGTTTCAGAATATCTTCATCTTTACTTGCCCGCACAATCATTTCCGACAACGTCGGCTCATGGCCATGCACCACAAGATTTACGTGGTCCTCCTTCATAACACCAAGATTAGCTTGGCTTCTGACAGGATCGGGTTCGCCAAAAAGAATATCACTCAAATCCGTTGCTATCATTGAACCGCCCCAACCGTCAGCTATTGATGTCCTCAATCCATGCATGAGCAGATTCTTATAATCCGCATCTACACCCATATGAGTCCTGTGCAGAGTCTCTACAATATCATGCTCAACACCCGCAGGAATAAGCCCATGTTTACGCCAGTTCTCCACGGTAGCTTTCGGAGCACGAACCTCGGGATAAAATATCTCACCCTCCTGCTGTCCAAACTGAGCAAGAGTCTTGTCGGCAAGCTTTTCTGCTATCGATTCAACCGTCTTCCCTTCTGTATCAATATCCCATTCTACAGCAATCTCATTAAGACGTTCTTCGCTCTTGATCGAATATCCCTCCGATTCACCCTTCGCGGTCATCTTCAGGGTCTTAGCAACATCGTGACCATGGTCAGAATGCGCTGCTGCGCCAGCCGCTACCTGTCTTATGAGATGACGTGCAACAACGGTCGCCGCATCAGATCCGCAAACACCTACTGGATTTTTCGCAGTTATCCTGCAGGGACCCATTGTACAGATACGACAACACAAACCTTGTTCACCGAATGTACAACGTTTCCCCTGTGTTTCATGACGATCAAACGCCGTTCCTATACTACACTCACCAGCCTTATCCATCATCTCTTCGACGGCCGGATCAACGGATCTCCTCATTTCATCACTCCTTAATCTTTTTCTATTATACTCAAAATCTTCTCAACAGCCCCAAAAACTTCTCCACTGGCGCCCTTTACTCCGTTGCCGCTGCGCTCGGCATCCAGTAAACTCTCATCATAAGGAATAAATCCAGCCATTTCCATTCCTGGCAAAGCATCCCTTAGAAACTTTTCGTCAGCCTCCGACCGTATCTTGTTACCAACAACACTAATACGCTTCAACCCGATCTCATCGGCAAGACCCTTAATCCGCAATGCGGTCTCAATACCTCTACGCCCCGGATCCGCCGCTATCAGCAAATGATCCACCGCCTGCACCGTGCCACGCGTCAAATGCTCAACACCAGCCTCCATATCTATTACAAGTGACGTGTCTTTCTCAAGCAAAAGATGGGATATTAATGCACGCAACAGCGAATTCTCAGGACAATAACAACCTGCACCGCCCTTCTTGACCGCACCAGCAACCAACACCCGGATACCATCAATATCAACAGAATATTTCTCAGGAATATCTTCAATAAACGGATTTAAGCGAAACATGCCACCCGTCGTTCCGGGCGCAACACCCATCCGCTCCTCTATTAAGCTTTTTAACTCTACAAGAGGCTTAATTTCTGAAGCATCAGCATATCCCATGCATGCAAGGAGATTGGAATCAGGATCGGCGTCGATTGCAACAACGTTGTGTCCAGCGGATTTCAGGGAATACGCCATCAACGCGCTTATTGTGGTTTTGCCTACTCCGCCTTTTCCTGTTACCGCTAGTTTCATAAAAGTGATAGTATGGTACAGGATGGAGGTCGACAAGTTGAAAACGTGTTCCATATCATAATTGTATAGACCTGCTTTCATGATTTGATTTAGAGTGCGGCTGGCATGTATTGTTCAGGAAGAAAAAGGCGTGCAATTTTGCGCTAAAGGTGAGCCAGGGCCGGTGTTATTGCGTATTCGCGTTATATTCATACAGCTTCATGCTCAATACCTGGGCTTTGATTGGTCTGAACCTGTCAAATAAACGGGTTAAACGTTTCAAGTTTGTGCTGATAATTTGTAAATGAAGGTTGACTTAGTGTGCGTTCAAGTTGTATTTTAATAAAAAATAGCATGTAACTGGCGAAGATGGAATAGACCATTGGGGAGCATGCTTAATAAATATAAAGAAGAGCCGTACGCCTGGGCATGTGAGTGGAAAATATCCGCGAAACTACCCGGGCTTTTTTATTTTGCATTTTTGAACGAAATGAAGGAGGCGAAAATGAAGACAAGATACAAAAAATTTAAAAGAGGGAGATGGAACAGGAAAATAGATGTGCAGGATTTTATACATTCTAATTACAAGCCGTATGAAGGTTGCGAGGAATTTCTTGAGCCCGCTTCCCAAAGGACGAAAAAGGTATGGAGAAAAGTCTGCAGGCTTTTCGAGAAAGAACGTGCGATGGGCGGTGTTCTTGATATAGACACGTCTGTGGCAGGTGGTATTGTTTCGCACAAGGCCGGTTACATTGATCGGGCAAATGAATTGATTGTGGGCTTGCAGTCGGATAAACCGCTGAGAAGAACGATCAAACCGCAAGGTGGTTTTCGGCTTGTGGAGCGTTCCTGTGAAGCGCATGGGTACAAGGTCAGTGATTCGATCAAAGATATATACCTCAATCATTGTATGACGCATAACGATGCGGTGTTTTCCGCTTACCCGGAAGAAATAAAGAAACTGAGAAAGCTGGGCATTATTACCGGTTTGCCGGACAACTACGCGAGAGGCCGAATCATAGGTGATTACCGCCGTGTTGCATTGTACGGAATAGACAAGTTGATAGAAGAAAAGCAGGTTGATCTGGCCAAACTCGATGATGGGCCGATGGATACTAAAATTATAAGGCTCAGGCTGGAAACGGCGGCACAGATCAAAGCCCTTAATGAAATGAAAGAAATGGGCAGTTTGTACGGGTTGGATCTGGGACGACCTGCCGAAAGTGCCAGGGAAGCTATCCAATGGACTTACATGGGATATCTTGCTGCCGTCAAACAGGCGGATGGTGCTGCTATGTCATTAGGCAATGTGACTTCATTTTTCGATATCTACATTGAGCGTGACTTGAAGAACGGCAATCTTATGGAATCTGGAGCGCAGGATCTGATAGATGACTTTATCATAAAACTCAGGATGGTGCGGCACCTTCGACCGCCGGAGTATGATCAGATTTTTGCCGGGAGCCCTACATGGGTTACGATGGTTCTTGGCGGAATGGCAACGGACGGACGAACCAAGGTCACAAAAACGGATTATCGTGTTCTACAATCATTTCATAATCTTGGTCCGTCACCGGAACCTAATATAACAATTCTTCATGCACAAAGACTTCCTTTGGCATGGAAAAAATTTGTTTCGAAAGTAGCAATAGAAACCAGTTCCATCCAATTTGAGAACGATGATCTCATGCGTCCAATCGCTGGCGATGATTACGGGATATCGTGTTGTGTCTCACTGTTGAGAATGGGTAGTCAGATGCAATTTTTCGGAGCAAGGTGCAATCTGCCAAAGGCGCTTCTGATGGCGTTGAACGAAGGGCGCGATGAAGTATACGGGGAGCAGGTGGTGCCTGGCATAGCGCCCTTGAGGAAAAGATATCTCGACTATGATGATGTACATGATAATTTTATCAAGGTGCTGAGCTGGCTGGCTGAAAAGTACGTACAAGCGAACAATATTATACACAACTGTCACGACCGTTATTATTACGAGAGTGCCCAAATGGCGCTTCTGGATACCGATGTTGAGCGGTTCATGGCGTTTGGAGTGGCTGGGCTTTCCTGCGTCGTCGATTCGCTTTGTGCGGTCCGCTACGCAAAAGTCGAGGTCAGGAGGAATAGAAAAGGTCTGACTGATTCGTTCAGGATAAAGGGAGATTATCCTGCGTTTGGTAATGACGATGACCGGGCCGACAACAGGGCGTCTGATCTACTCATAAATTTTATTACCGAACTGAGAAAGCACTCGATATACCGAAGGGCCAACCCAACTTTGAGTGTTCTGACTATTACCAGTAACGTTCTATACGGCAAGAAGACGGGCGCAACACCGGATGGGCGTAACGCTGGCGAGCCTTTTGCGCCCGGCGCCAACCCGATGTACGGGCGTGAAAAGAATGGGGCGCTTTGCAGTCTTAACTCGATATCAAAGCTTCCTTATTTTGCGGCGCGTGACGGCATATCGAACACGTTTAGCATGGTTCCGGCAGCGCTGGGTAAGAACATGGAAGCCAGGGCGGATAATCTAATCAAGATCCTCGACGGCTATTTCAGTAAAGGTGGCCATCATATAAACATAAATGTACTGGATAGGGAGATGCTGGAGGATGCCATGGAGCACCCTGAAAAGTATCCTCAGTTGACCATAAGGGTATCAGGTTATGCTGTTCATTTTACGATGCTTTCGAGGCAGCACCAGGAAGATGTGTTGAAGAGAACGTTTCACTCTTGTTTTTGAGGATATACAGTCGGTATGTCAAAGGTGTATGGGAAAATTCATTCGGTGGAGACGATGGGCACGAGGGACGGGCCTGGTCTACGTTGCGTATTCTTTTTTGCCGGATGTGGGTTCAGGTGCCGGTTCTGTCATAACCCGGATACTTTCACGGAAAAAGGATCTTCTCGAATGAGTCTTGAGAATGCAATAGAACGGCTGGAACCGCTTCTTCCGTATCTGCGCGGGGGCGAAGGCGGAATAACGGCATCGGGCGGAGAACCGACTCTTCAACCGGATTTCCTTCGCGGCCTTTTCAGGCTTGCGCATGTACTGGGCCTGAGTACTGCTCTTGACACAAATGGGACATGCGAGCCGTCTAAGCGGGCAGGCATAATTAAATATACAGATACGGTGTTGCTGGACATTAAGGCGTCTACAAGCGACTTGCACAAATGGCTGACGGGAAACGGGATTGAGCGTACTCTTGAATTTGGCAGGATTATTGCGGACATGCACGCTGAAAAAGGACGTCCTCGGCTGGTTCTGCGAAGGGTGGTTCTGCCTGGAATAAACAATACGGCGGTGGAAATCGCTGAGTTTGTGAAATACATACAGAGCTTGGCTAAGATGCCGCCCGTCGAACTAATTCCGTACCACAAAATGGGCGTTCACAAATGGGAAGAACTTGGATTCCATTATACGTTGGCCGATCTTGAGCCGCCTACATCAAGCTGTATGAAGAAATTCACCGGTACTCTTGAGGAGGTCGGAGTCCGGATTATTTAACTAATAAATCTTATTTGAAAAATGTTTGACAGAATCAGTTTAGAGTATTACGTTTGAGAAATTCGTAATAATAAGGAAATAGAAGGAATGTTGTAATGTTAGAATGGGAAAAAGTATTTGCAGTTGCAGGTTTTCTTTTTTTTGAGCTGCATGGTATTACGAATATAATAATCGTATGTAGAAAGATAAATAAAGGAAGGAACGAGAAATGAGTCAAAGATTTAAGAAAATGGTAGGGGTAACAGGGTTGATTTTGGGACTGATTCTTACCGGCGTGTTGGGGGTCGAAGATAAGATGGTGCAGAATCAAAATCGTTCCGATATACAGGAGATAGTGGTAACCGCTACGCCTGTAAGAAGGAATGTGAATGACCTTGCCTCGGCAGTCAGTATAATCAGTGAGGTTGAAATCGAGGCATCGAATTCTGACTACGTGATGGACGTGATAGGTTCTCTTCCGAGTGTGTACATCCGGCGCGATGCGGTACTTGGACGCCAGGATATTGCGATTCGTGGACTGGGATCAAATCTCAGGCGGATCCAGACTCTCATAGATGGGCGTCCGGAGAAAATGGCTTTGTTCGGGTGTACCGTTGCTCAGACGCTTCCGCTTGCAAATGTTGAACGGATCGAAGTTATCCGAGGTCCGGAATCAGTCCTGTACGGTACTGACGCCATGGGTGGTGTCGTGAACGTTATCACCAGGCGCATGTGGGATCCTGGATACGAGTCCAGCGTTCTTCTGTCTTACGGCAGTTATGGGACGCTACATGACGTGTTACGTCATGGTGGTAATACTGGTGTATTCGATTACTATATTACTTATGACCACAAACAGACTGACGGTTATCGCGACAATTCGGAGTATGATGCTGATTTTCTTTCACTCCGGACGGGATATCGGTTAAACGAGGAATGGCGATTAGAGCTGTCTGGTCAATACTTCCAGGATGAAGCTGAAGATCCTGGTCCCGTGAATACTCCTTACACAAACAACGACAAAAAGGAATACATACGGTACTCCTGGGATGCAGACCTGATTGGCAAATGGGATGAATCAGATTTTCTTTTCAAGGTTTATAACAACCAAGGTGAACACGAGTTTAATATGCCTTCAATCGATGATTATTGGCATTCGAAAGATCGAAGTGTTGGTGTTTCAGCTCGATATACCCAGAATGTTTACGAACGGAATGATATGAAAGATGCCCTGACAGTGGGTTGCGAATACAAACATCAGTGGGCGGATCCACAGGATGATTGGGTGGCATGGGCTCAAGCCAACATGCCTGCAAAATTCATGGATTTCGGCCCTTACGGGCGCAACAGTCACGATGTGTTTGCCTTTAACGAGTTGATTAAAGGACGCTGGATAAATACACTTGGTTTACGCGGACATTGGAGCGATGAAGACAAGCAGTGGGAAGTGTTGCCTCAAGCAGGCACTCTTTGTCACATCACGGAAGACACAACCGCACGTGCCAAAGCGAGTAAGGGATTCAGACAACCAGCATTCAGCGAATTGCATTTGTTTCCAGCCCACAATGAGAAGCTGGATTCAGAGGAAATATGGAGCTACGAGGTCGCATTGACGCATGCTTTTGCACCTTGGGGCAGCGTTTTCGTTAACCCTTTTTACATGGACGTACGAAACATCATCCAGCAGGAATCCAACGACATGCCCCCTCCCATGTTTCTCAACAGGAATTCAGGTGATTTTGTAATTCAGGGCGTGGAAGTGGGGTTTGATGCACAGCCGCTGGACAATTTAAACCTTACGGTTCAATACACTTACACGGATATTGAAGATGGTCCTGCGCACAACCAGAACATTAACAGGGAAGGAAAACCGAAACAGGTTGTCAATGCTGTTGCCAGATATCGCTTGGGCAAGATGTCTTTTTCAATGGACGCCGAGCATGTGGCTG
This sequence comes from Verrucomicrobiota bacterium, assembly GCA_032123435.1. Lineage (GTDB taxonomy): Bacteria > Verrucomicrobiota > Kiritimatiellia > UBA8416 > JAQBFJ01 > JAQBFJ01. The sequence goes on along the minus strand of JAQBFJ010000167.1, from coordinate 3,185 downwards.
GGCTTTACGACAGCGATCTTCTGGCCGGCGGTAACATCCAGAAGGTTGACAATTTCATCGTGGTTGGCATTAAAGGGTCTTATCAGGTTACGCAAGATTTCCAGGCATTTGCAGGCATTGAAAATATTTTTGATGAAGACTATGAGCAGATTCCCGGTTACCCCATGCCCGATACAACTGTCTTCGCTGGTGTGAAGGTGCAAATGTGAGCATGAATCACAATCCGAGGAGATATAACGGAGGGATATCGAGAAATGTTTTATAATGTTTTATGGGGATTGGTTATTGGGATTGCGTGCCAAGCCACGGCCCCTTTTGCTCATGGCGAGGATCAAGTTCTAAGCAACAATGTTCTGAAAGTAATGTGCACGACGACCATGTTGAGTTCAATTATTGAGGCAGTTGGAGGAGAGCACTTTGAGGTGTACACGGTTGTGCCATATGGCATGTGCCCTGGACATTTTGATCTTACTCCCGGAGAAGCGCAGAAACTGCGAGAAGCGGATATACTCTTCTGTCATGGCTTTGAATCATTCCTAGAAGGAGTGAACTTGGGCAAAAACACTGAAGTAATCACAATGGGTATCAAGGGTAATTGTATGATACCAAACATCCACATGCAAACGGTCCAATGGGTTCAGGGCGTTCTTGTGGAACGACAACCGGAGTTTACAGTCGACTTTTCCGGAAGGGTAGAAAACTATTTGCATAAGATTCATGCCGCAGAAAAGGATTTGCGAAAAGGAATGATAAAACATCAGGGCTTACCCGTTGTCTGTTCCGCAATAAACCGTGATTTGGTTGAATGGATGGGGTTTAATGTGATTGCCGAGTATCCTCGTGATGAAGATGTCTCTGTCAAAACCATGCATGCGATCATCATGAAAGGGCGGGAGTTGAAGACTCGATTGGTTATTGACAACAAACAAAGTGGCGGCAAGATTGGGCGCACAATTGCGGGAGAATTGAATATTCCTTTTGTCTTGCTGTCCAATTTCCCGGAATCGTCACTGATGAATGTCGTGGGCTATGCGTATATTCAAGCTTTGTCCAATAATTGTGCTTTAGTTGTCAATGCATTAACAACTGTTGGCAAGAAGCCGTAAAGGACAACCATGTCAACCGTACTGCATCTGGAAAATATATATGTTTGTCGGAGTAGACGCAATGTTGTTGAAGATTTCACGTTCACGTTGGAGCGTGGTGATTTCGTTGCTTTGATTGGTGCGAACGGGTCGGGAAAGACAACTCTTCTTCGAATGATCATGGGTTTTCTGCGGCCTGCATCAGGAACAATATGCCTTTTTGGACAGCCCGCTGTACATTTCCGTCAGCTTCGCAAACGAATTGGGTATGTGCCTCAGGCGCTTTCTGTCGATTTCAAAATGCCGATGAGCGTCCGAAATGTCGTTTCCATGGGAAGGTTTGGACTTGCCGGACTGGGTCGGCGGTTATGTGTTGAGGATAATGAAGCTATTGATAACGCGATCAGGGATGTTGGTATCAAGCATCTTCGTGATCGGCCCATTGGTCATCTTTCCGGCGGTGAGTTGCAGAAAATCCAGTTAGCTCGAGCTGTTTGCCAGACGCCGGATCTTCTTTTACTTGATGAACCCACGAGCAATCTGGACCTTGGCGCTCAACGTGAATGTCTTGATCTTATTTGCCGCTTGCATCATGAACGCCAACTCACGACACTGATCGTGATGCACGACATAAAGGCATTGCCCATTTACTGCAATCGAGCTGTCATCATTGACGACGCACGCAAGGTTTTTGATGGTCCTTTTCGGAACGTTTTCACGGAAACCAACTTGGCCCATGTTTACAAGCAACAGGCTTCGGCCATACTTGGTGAATTGTTGACAGAGTTGTCGGCAGGGGAGATGCATACGTGAATGAGCTGTGGCAACATGCTTTTTTCCAACATGCTCTCCTGGCATGCGTGCTGGGAGGTGGAGGCCTTTCATTGATTGGCGTATTCGTAACACTTATGGATATCCCGTTTCTTGGCATAAGCATGTCACACTCTGCTTTTCTTGGTGCTGTTATCGGTCTGTTGTGCGGGTTCGATCCACTTATTGGGGCGATAGTTGTATGCGGGTTTTCAGGATTGCTTGTAGGTCCGCTTTCAGATCGGGCTGGATCTTCATCTAACAGTATCTTAGCTGTCATATTCTCTGCCACAATGGGGCTTGCATTTCTTTTGCTGGCCCGCATTCCCGGGCCCAAAAGTGTGGCTTTAAATCTTATATGGGGAAACATCCTGACAATATCTGGCAGGGAAATAGTAATTCTAGGCTGTATTTTCACGGTAACCGTCGTTCTGCTTGTTGTATTTTTCAAAGAAATTGCGGTTGTACTGTTCAATCGTGAAATTGCCGCTGCCTGCGGTATTCCCGAGAAAGCTTTTTACTACGGTGTCATTCTGATCGCCGGTTTGCTGATCAGCGCAAGCCTTGATATTGTCGGGGGTCTCCTGATTTTTTCTTTGCTTGTAAATCCACCGGGAGCCGCCTATCAGCTTACCTATCGCCTGAAGACAATGTTCATTTTATCGGCATTGTTCGGCATTGTATCCTGTTTCGCTGGTCTTTACGTTTCATATTGTTTCGATGTCCCGACAGGAGCGGTGATAGTGCTTTGCTCATCAGGGATCTACGCACTGGCCTTTGTGCTGTCGCCCAAACGACACAGCATGAGTGTCACCATAAAGCATAACAGAGCAGACAACATATTGATCTGAAAAGGAAGAATAATATGACGAATGAATGTCGCAGAGAGTTTTTCAATCAGCGTGCGGATCAGTGGCTGGATATGTGTTACAAAGATGCCGAGACGGGTGGATACACACGCTATGACTCAGAATTTGAGCGTCTTTTCAACCTGGTTTCATTGACCGAAGGTGATCATGTTCTCGATCTGGGATGCGGAAGTGGCGTGCTTGTGCCCCATATATTAAAACGGATTGGGTGTAAGGGACGTGTCTATGAGGTCGACTATGCCGAGAAAATGATCGAGGCTAATCAATGTTTGCATACGGATGAACGAATCACGTTTCTTGTCAGTGACATACTGGATCTTGTGTTGGATCCGGAAAGTTGTGATCTCGTTATCTGCTTCGCGTGTTTTCCGCATCTGGAGCACAAAGTCGAAGCGATGAAAATAATATCTGGAATACTTAA
>JAQBFJ010000166.1:0-5130 GCA_032123435.1 Verrucomicrobiota bacterium | reverse complement strand
ACGGCCTATAACTGATCGTGCGGTACGACGCGGATCCCGGCGCATACTATCAACTGGATACCCTCATAGGAATTTATTTCCTGGCTCAGCATGGTTTCAAGAAATAACGGGAGAATACGACTTGGATTATTGATCATAGTCTGGCGTTTATTCGTGTTGAGAAATGTTTGTATGTAAAGGAGGAACCATGATGAAAGTTGAATTACAGGATGCATTAGAGTTTCCGTATTCCGATTCGATTGTAGCGGCACGACCATGTTGTTCAATGACTATTGATGTGGCCCGTGGCGGAACAGGCAGTGTGCATATCCTGTTCAATGGTTTGACGGAAGGAGAACCTGTACGCTTATCCGTTCTGCGCAACAAAGGGCCTGTTCGCGCAACATGGTTTCGGCTGATCGATGTGCCGGTAGAAGCTAATACGGGGCCCGTCGAGCGAATTGAGAAAAAAGGCGAATGCAATCCGTTTGTAAGTCGCCGCGCTCCTTTTAGAGTTTGTGATGTCGTAGCGCCTGTGAGTCATGTTGTTGATGTATCTTCATCTATCATGGCGCTTAGACTGCACATACCTGTAGGGCGAAATGAGAAGACGGGCCTAAGGAAATACACGTTACGGATTCGGCATGGAAAACAGGTAAAGAATCTTTATTTCACGCTGAACGTTCACAAAGCTGTTATTCCTCCTATAGGCAGAAAAAGTTTTTCTTACACGAACTGGTTCAACTTAAACAATATGGCGCAGCGACATGGACTGAAGCCGTGGAGCGAAGATCACTGGCAGATGATCCGAAATTATGCCGACCTGATGGCACATGCGCGTCAAAATATGTTTTTAATACCGCTTGCTGATGTTTTTACGATGAAATCCAAGGTGCCTGTTTTGGATCGAAAACGTCTACGCCGGCTTGTCAAGGTATTCACTGATGCCGGTCTTTACTTTATAGAAGGTGGTCACGTTGCAGGAAGAAACGAATGGAAGGCTCCGACATTTAATATCGGATTAACCGGCACACGCGCCACTTCGGCTGAAGGCAACGCTGACCTGGCCTGCATTGCCGGCCAGCTTATGGAGGAGGTAGAGAAAAATAAGTGGCAGAAGCGATGGATTCAGCATGTAACTGATGAACCTATAAAAGAGAATGCCACAGATTACAGAATTCTTGCAGGAATGGTGCGACGTCACATGCCGGGATTGCCTGTTCTTGATGCCACCATGGAACCGGAAATTGTTGGTTCGGTTGATATCTGGTGTCCGCAAGCACAGGATTATCAGGAGCACCGCAAACATTTCGAAGACCAGCAGGCTGTTGGGGATAAAGTATGGTTCTATACATGTCTTGCCCCGGGTGGACCATGGCTTAATCGGCTGTTGGATATGGAATTGCTGAGACCAGCTCTTCTGGGATGGGGTGCGGCATTGTTTGGCCTGGATGGTTTTCTTCATTGGGGATTAAATCATTACGTGCCCGATCAGGATCCTTTCCATAAAAGCGTTACGCCAATGGCGCCTGGCGGAGACAGCTTCCTGCCGGCCGGAGATACTCATGTTGTGTATCCAGGAACAGATGGACCGTGGTCCAGCTTACGGCTGGAAGCGCAAAGAGAAGGATTTGAAGACTACGAACTGTTGCGAATACTGCGTATGCAGGATGAGAAAACGGCGTGTAAAGTCATTCGCAAGGCGATTCGTGGTTTTGATAAGTACACGAAGAACGTGCGCACATTTCGCACTGCACGCAAAGCACTGCTTCATGCTCTTTGCGATGATTAACCCGAATATTACAATATCCAAGTTAAGTACCCTTCTGATTCTCATTGTACATGGCCAGAATATTATCCAGAGGAATGTCCTCAATAAACTCCTGGCTTCCGCACAGAATATATCCGCCCGTTTTCTTCGTGAGAGCAAGATATGATCGGACCTCGGCCCTGACATCCTCTGTCGATCCGAATGGAAGCGTTCTTTGAGTGTCTACCCCGCCATGAAAACAGAGATCAGCACCGAAGTCCCTGACTAATCCCGCGAGATCCATTCCGTATGCCGCCACCTGGATGGGATCAAGGATATCCACCCCATCCGCAATGAGGCATGGAATGATGTCCCGAATACTGCCGCAGGAGTGCTTCATGACCTTGCATCCATAGTCATGGGATACGTCAAAATAACGCTTAAGTGGTTTGCGGATGAACTCTTGCCACATTTGAGGTGAAATGAACAAGCCGCGCTGTGTTCCAAAGTCGTTCCCGAAATAGGTGATGTCAAGCATGCCGTCCGTGGCTTCCAGAAAACGACGAGTTGCCTCAATTTCGTAATCCACAACATGATGAATAATGGCATGCACCACATCGGGTTTGGTGTGCATCCAGATCATGAAATCTTCCTGCCCGATCAGCCAACCAACTTCATGGAAGAAAGGACTCCACGGAGCGCCAAATGTGGCGTACTTGCTATGGTACTGCCGACATTGTTCAGCAACCTGAGAGTAGTCAAGCACTGCCGGGTCAGGCCATGTGTGAGCCTTGACGTCGTCAACGGTGGTTTCTTCTGTAAACGGCGAAATATAGTCCGGTTGTTCGGCACCCGAATCATTCTTCCGGTATCTTGCGCCCCACATGGTTCGCATGTATCCGTCTGAATCAGGGCCCGTATCGGGCTGTCCGTAGTCGAACCCAATGCGCCGCATATCCACACCAAGCGCCTGAAGGAGTTCTTCGGTGTCTGCGACACCGAGTTTCTGAATGAGCCCGTCTGTCACCACCTGATGCGCTCCATAATCGGCCGGAGCCCGATCCGTGGGCTTGTGTGCAATTGCCGCCAGCACTCGTTCTCGTGATGTCATTTTTATCGGCCAATGTCTCAATCAGCAATACGCTTTAACGCATACGCTGGATTTGTCTTGTCAGCTATGTTTCCTTTTATTCATGCCTGACCCATGTTTGTGTTTAATTTGTGTTCTAGAAAGCCGCCAAAAATGCGTGGATCAACCGGTGCAATCTGGAATCCGGCATGTAGAGTAATCTTAGTTAGTTTCATTTTTCTTTTTTGTTAATCATGATTCCTGCAGTTTCAGGAGGTCCCATACTGCCACTGAGCCTTTGCCTTATCGCTTTGGGCGGTAATGCCGCATCCTGATTCTGGCCGCCTGATATATCAAGGTTCTGCCTGGCTTCTTCCAGTTGTTTAAGCAGGACCTCGTTCTCTTGCCGTAACCGGTCCAGCTCCATCATTATGTTCTGGTTTTCCAGCCGGCTGTCATGCAGATCTTTCATGATCGCCGTCCATTGAGAAGATAAAATGCTTTCACCTGAAAGTGTAATCTTTGTCTTGTTGTTGGTGATCTTGGCGTCAGGCAACACCATGCCTTCACTCATGAATTCACGTATCGCGCAAAGATTGATAGGCCCATATTCAGTACCATCAGCAAAATCAACCATCCATTCCATGCCCAGTTCCGAAACTTCAGACGCCGGCACCCAGCTTTTCTTATCCTTCGACAATTCATGTTCCGGCCCAATACGACGCTGTTCAGACCATTCACAAAGATCCTTTATCACTACAGGTCCGTAAACCGCCTTGTCTTCCGTCCTTAAATACCACTGAACATCTGCAGATTTATCTGATACTTCCATTTGTTTACTGATCTCTGTTCCCTTTTTACTGCCGGCTTCTTCCAGAGCCTTGTATTTCTCCCGTTCCTCAGCCAACTCCGCTTTCGCCTTTGCCAATAGCTCCAATTTGTTATCGTTTTCCGCTCCCAGCTTCTTCACCTTCTGAACAAGTGCTTCCTCCCTTTCTTTTCTGTTCTTATCAATATTGACACGCAGTCCCTTTTCCTTCTCCAGTACCACATGTGTCTCATCCAGCAATACCGACTTTTCTTCCATGTCCTTTTTCAGCTTCTCTAAAGACTGTTCCAGCTTGCTCTGCTTAGAGTTCTGCTCCGCCTCTAAAGACTTATACCTTTCTACTTCCTCTTCAAACTGTTTCTTTGTTTCGCCGGTAACGGTCATCTGTGTATTCAGGTGCTCAACATCATCTCTCAGCTTCTTCTCCTCTGCCCGGCTTTTACCCAGCATAGATTCATAATGAAGTTTCTGATCTTCCATTTTCTTCAACGCATCAGCAAGATCACCTGATGCCAACTTGCTTTCTTTTTCCAGCTCTTTGACCTGCCGGTTGAGTTCCATTTCTTTTTCCGCCAGGATTTTCTCTCTCTGCCTGCCCGTTTCATGTTCCAGCATGAAATCTTCCTTTGCCTTATTCAAAACCGTACCGGCTCCGTCAAGCTCCGCCCGCAGTCTTGTCACCTCATTAGTCAACTGGTCCTCCTTCAATATCCAGTCAGACTCAGCGCTGACTCGCACCGATCTTTCTTCCTTCATTCCCTTTTCAAAAACAGTTGCACATTGAGCCAACCGCGTTCTCTCGGCATCCAGTGTTTCCAGCTTCTTACTCAGATCCTTTTGCCTTTTAAGCCATTCGGCTTCTTGGTTTTCATAGCCTTTCTTATCATTCTCAAGCAATTCAACCCGCTTCTGAAGTTCTTCTTCCTTCTTTCTCTCAGCCTGCAGGATCTGTTCATTCTGCTTCTTTTGCTCTTCTTCCTTCTTTTTATCAGCCTGCAGTTCACTGATGCGCTTCTCTAGTTCATTTATCTTTACCGTGCTTTCCTGATTGACCGCTAATGCCGCTTTCTTCTCACTGGCCAACTGCTGTTCCACCCTGTTCGCCTCACCTTCCGCCATCTCTACTCGTTTAACAATATCCTTTAGCAGTTCATTAAGTTCCGATTCCTTCTTTTTGCTCATCGTCAACGTTTCGGTTTGAAGCTTTCTCTCAGCCTGCAGTTCACTGATGCGTTTCTCCAGTCCATTTATCTTTACCGTGCTCTCCTGATTAACCGCTAATACCGCTTTTTTCTCACTGGCCAACTGCTGTTCCATCCTGTTCGCTTCACCTTCCGCCATCTCAGCACGTTTGATAACATCTTTCAGCTGTTTATTAAGTTCTGCTTCCTTCTTTTCGTTCGTCGCCATCGTTCCGGTTCGAAGCTTTTTCTCTTCCTCAAGCTGTTCACTCGCTTCGCTCAGCCGCCGGACTGCCTCCTCCCTGCTCCTTATCGTCTCCTG
>JAQBFJ010000165.1:0-11923 GCA_032123435.1 Verrucomicrobiota bacterium | reverse complement strand
TAAGGGCCTTACACTCCCTGGGGACCCAGTTAGAGAAAAGCAACAAAGAAGAAACTTTCATATTTAATTATTATCTCGATACACCAAAATCCTTTTTTGAAATCGAAGAAATAACTTTCCCCTGCGCAACGCCATGGAGTTCACGCGGGTACCCACTGCTGATTCTCCTTGATAAAACCAGCGTCTACCTGGATCCCGATTACACAGTATTCAAAGTTAAGGACAAGAACCAGAATACATGGTCATTACCAGTCAACTCATTAGAATCACTTACATTCGACGGTTACAGGAACGGGGAAAATACTTCAGCCACTGCCAGGTTCGCGTCAGGCAGAACAGAAACGTTTACCACAGCAAGTTCAAAAGCGTATTTCAAAACAAGAGATTCGTTCGGCAATGTGCTTGAAATACATTACAGAGATATAATTGAAATAAAAGGTACAGAAACACAACCTGTCGTCACCAACACAGTCTTACAGGCTTCGCCCTTTCAACCTGATTCTGATACCAGAATAACGTCTAAAGACGGAACTGAAACATATATTCATCTACCCATGTCTGTGCTCACGTTAAAAGGATCGCTCGGATCAATACTTCTGCCAACCCCGATTGTATGCCAAATCACAAAGGCCCATGATGATCCACGCCATCGGCTCATAACCGCCTACGGCGAACATTTCCAGGGCAAAATCTATCCGAAACAATTGTCCATCCCATCATCCGGCAGTACTGTCCACGAAAAAGCGCTAAAACTGTCCGATCTGGCCGCTGTATATTTCCCAACACCCAAATTAGGCGTACCGCAAGGCTGGTTCCTGTGGCAATTGAAAAACGGGGATGTGTTTTTTGCCCGGTTTACAGACAGCAGAATAGAAATATCCGGTAACAAAACCAAAACGGGGACTCCCGTTCCCGGCATATTGCCGGAGAACATCCATTCAATTATCAGGAGCAGCCGTCCCGATTCTTCGCGGAAAACCGGCAATGATAAAAATATATTTGAGATAACGTTTCGCGATAAAACGTCCCGACTCTGTAATCCATCATCTCGCAAGATCAACCTGATCCTGCTTGTTAACGGCAAGAAATGCGACGTTCCGTGGTCCGACATTGTTTCTATAACCAGTGACACAGCTAAACTTGACGACATTATCACCGCCGCCAACACCCCGGCAACAACCAGTAATCTTAAACAAGACAAGAGAAAACAAGCTGTAACAGCAGATCCAACGCCACGGAAACAAAAGAAAAGTTACGATATGGGGGCGTGGTCGGAATCCAAAACAATAAAGAAATATACGCCCACACTTGATCCCGACATGATCACAATTACTGCTCGCTTCACGAAACTTAAACTTAATCGAGAAACATTAAACAGAATTCACAGCGATTTCAAATCATCCGTTTCATGTTATACAACAATATACGGTGATGTATTTACATGTCCCATCTTGTCCAGAAAGCAATATGCCGGCATATTGCAGTTACCCAATATACCAAAACAAATCCCTTCCTTGACAACATTCGAGAACCCACAACAGCAGACGCCGCCAGGCTGGCTGGCATGGAGACTTACGAGCGGCGACATGTTCTACGCGCGAGTTGCAGAAAGCATCATCCACGTACAAGCGGAAGCAGTAACAATGGGTAAAATAGGTATTATTTCCGACTCTCTGGTTTCTGTAACAAGAAACAAAAATAATGGTTTTGTTTTTAAAACAACTGGCGACGAAATCAAAGGAACCCCTGCTTCTTCAAGCGTACAGTTGACGCTCCTGTGCAATAATGACACCTGCTCTGTCCCATGGAAACTTGTGGAACGAATAGAGTCTGCACCTTTGCAGGATATGCCCCCATCACCAGATGTCATTCCAGGCGTCACGCCTCTTCAGGAAGGAACCGTCTTGATTCCAGCAGGCACATTCATGATAGGACGCACACAGGGAGAAGGAATGCCTGACGAATGGCCACCTCATAAAATAACGCTGTCTTCTTTCTATATGGACGCATGCGAGATAACAAAAGCGCAGTTCGCAAAATTCACGGATGATACGGGATACAAAACCGACGCGGAAAAAGCGCGCCAACCAGCTACATGGAAAAATCCCGGCTTCCTTCAGAGAGACGACGAACCAGTAACCTGCGTCTCATGGTTTGACGCGGCACAATTCTGCAACTGGCGCAGTAAAAAAGCCCAGCTGAAATCATGCTATGAATTCAAGAAAAGGGGCAAAGTCGTTATCTGTCATAGAGACAGAAACGGATACAGGCTCCCATCTGAAGCTGAATGGGAATATGCCGCCAAAAATGCCGGCAACGATATCCTCTACCCGTGGGGCAATAAATCACCATTAACCGACAGTGAGTCTTCTGACAAAACGACCGATCAGGACCAGGACGACTCAAAACAATATCCCCAATTTCCAGCCAACTTCAGCCAGAAAGAAGGCGAGCCGCAGGATAACTGGACTTGGACAAATCCGGTTAAATCATTTCCACCAAATGATCTTGGGCTTTACGGCATTGCCGGAAACGTCTGGGAATGGTGCAACGACTGGTACTTCGAAAACGCATACACCGCCGTTTATAGAAGAGATCCAGTCAACCCATGCGTAGAATTAAAACATATTACAGGCCTTACCAGACGCAGTATGCGCGGCGGCTCATTCCAGAATGATATCGATATGCTCAGATGCGCGAGCCGTGGAAACGGTTTACCTCATGCCAGCAACAGCCGCGTCGGGTTCCGCTGTGTCAGAAATTGATGACAAGACAAGTAACACCGGAATTGCTCGAGATATGACTACAAGACAATCTCGTTTTTATAGAAATTTCTCAATCGCTTACATAATCACAGGCTGTTTAATCATTGTAAACGCCTGCTCTACTGTTGACTCATCACGCATACTTGTCAACGTGCCATTCTGTCGGCAGGAAGAAAATCTATGCGGCGTCAGTTCGCTGGAAATGATTCTGCGGTTCTACAGGAAAAAGGTAAAGAGAGATGAAATAATTGACTATGTCCACATACCCGCGCTTCACGGCACAATTCCGTCACTCATGGCGGAATACGCGGAAAAGGAAGGGTTTAACGCACAAGTGTTGACCGGCGATCTGCCGAAATTGTTAGAATTGCTCAAAAACAACACGCCTCCTATTGTGTTCTTCGGCCCGGCCGAACCGGGGGAAAATGGTCATTTTGCGGTGGTAACCGGCATCAGCACAAACCAGGGTGTGATGCGGATTCACTCAGGCAATAAGGCCGATAAATGGATGAAAGCCAGTGATTTTCTTGATCAATGGCAGGCCGGTCGATTCACAGCCATACTCATTACCATGCCATTAACTCAATAGCCTGCATTTTCCTGAAAGCTTTTGTTGACGTGTCTATATAACATGACTTAAAATGGTTTTAATCATGACACTAAAACAGGTATGGCGCGTAATTTTTTGCTTTATTTCCATTATTCTACTGGCTTCAGCCCTGTCTTACGCGGAAGATGAACGCATAAATCTGAAGCTGGATTCCGACAGAATATTCAGTCTTTTAACCGGACTGCGGCTGAATATCCCCAAAGAGGAAAAAACACGCAATGACCTGATTACCAAAATAGGCTCATCCGCGTCCAACCGCCGCGAAAGGGGAAGGGAATCCTTGGAAATGCCGTCAAAAAGGGTTAAACAAGCAGAAATAAAAGCCCTGAAAGTTCGGCGCGTAGTGGCCATTCAAAATTAAAAAGGCAAAAAACTTGTTCGAACAGGGAAAAAATGTTTAAATACCAAGTGTATTAACTAAAGGAGAAAGAACGATGAAGCGATTAATGGTTGGATTACTGGTTGCATCCATTTTACTATTCACGAATATGGGAACCATGGCGGCCAGTCAAACCGATGCCGGAGCCCTGGTTAAGCTGAAAGCCGGCACCTGCCATTTTAAACTGCTTGCTTCCGACGGCATTAAACCCCTGACCGGTTCGCTTCTAACGCTGTCCTCCATTAAAGACGGCAAGAACATAGCTGAAGCCGTCGCGGATAAGACCGGAAAATGCAATCTCGACATTTCTGTCGGCAGATATATTATAAGCGTCAATAAACGCGAACTGGCCATTTTAGAAACATCGGAGGAATCCAAAATCTCCGAATGCCGCATCGTTGTTCCTGCCGAAGCAATGCAGGTTGGCGGTCAGGCAAAAGAAGGAGCGGCGGCAACGACGGGCAAAAAAGGCTCTGTCCTTCTTCTCATGAAACCAGTTATCGTTGGCGGAGTAGTAGTGCTGACGGGAGCCGGCGGGTATCTGGTTTACGACAACAATAAGAGCGATAACAATGACGATACACGTCCCCCCGCCGCAAGTCAATAAACCGGCCGAAAAAATGTAATTAAAAGATGTGAAAATGCGGCTTCCCATTGGGGCCGCATTTTTGTATTTTGATTGGGATATTTCGGCTGATGGACTATATCTTTTCCGCACTGGTAAAGAATTCATAAAATGGAGACTTGAATATCATGCGACAACATGCGTTTCTTCCTGCATTAGCGGCTGCCTGTATCAGCATCTCGATCTGCGCGGGCTGTGCCAATTATCAATCGCTTCAAACATCGTCATTATCTGACATGGACGCCGGCAAACCGGGTGAACCAACGTCATTCAGTGATGAAATAAGCCGCGACCTCGTTCGTCAGACAAGAGAACTGTTGGTCCTGAAAAATCAGGACTATCTTGTAGGGCCGGATGATGTGCTGGAAATAAGTATTTTCGAATGGGAAATGAGCGAAGAAACCAAAGCCCTCAATTTCCGCGTCTCTGAATCCGGCATAATATCACTGCCCGCACTCGGCATAGTCCATGTCGCCGGCGAAACCGTACAGGAGATCCAAAAGACCATCGAAACTCAATTATCTGCGCGCAATATTCTGCAGAATCCGCGCGTCGGCGTTGCCGTAAAAGAATATCGCAGTCGCAGAATCGCTGTAATCGGAGAAGTTGAAGCCCCGGGTGTTTACGCTATACACCAGAATGTCTCTACCTTGATGGATATACTTACGCTCGCTGGCGGCCCTTCCGCCTCTGCAGGTGAAATAGCATACGTACTGCGAAGTGAGAAGGAAGATGCCGAATCATTGCGCATAATCGTGGACATGGAAGATCTTTTCGATAAAGGAAATTTTCAATTGAATGCCGTCCTGCAAGGGGGTGATATTGTTTACGTGCCTAGAGCGCCCTTAATTTATGTTTATGGACACGTCAAATATCCCGGCGGATTTTCACTGCACCGCTCTTTGCGTGTGCTGGAAGCTATAGCCCTCGCAGGCGGATTTTCATCAGAAGCCGACAAACGCAACTGCCTGCTCGCCCGCCGGTCCAAGCAAGGCGGCGATGCTATTATTAAATTGAATATCGCGCGAATAGAAAAAGGAAAGTCACCCAACATCTACCTATGCGAAGGTGATGTCCTGAGAGTGCCGCAATCACCAACCTTAAGCATTATTTCGGAAATATGGAGCATCTTCCGCGGAATCTTCACATTCACATATCGACTGGATTCGAACGATTAGAATATACACTTAAATACTGAAAACATCTTCCCCTATGTACAATCAAACAAATACTGTAAACGACGATAATATGGAAAACACGGACGGTTCTCTGCCTGAAATCCATCTGTGGGATTATGTCCAGATCATCCTTCAGCGCCTGCCTCTGGTCGCAACGGTGTTTTTTGTGATTATGTTTCTCGCCATACTCTACACATGGACTCGAACGCCGTTATATAGAGCCACCGCGCAGTTACTGATCCAGGAAAATCAAATCAACTTGACAGGCCTTCAGGACGCGTATGACCCAATCTCTGCCGGCGGCGCCAGACGGGAACTGATAGGAACACAGATGAGACTGATATCTTCCCGCCCTGTAATGGAATCAGCCATCCAAAAAGCCAATCTTCTTTCCGACCCAGCCTTCGCACGGGCAAAAAACCCAATAGATAAGCTGTCCGAGGTCCTGCAAGTCTCACTGGAACGAAATACACACCTGGTCAACATATCAGTCGAACGGAAAAATAAAGTGCAGGCCGCAAGAATCGTTAATGCTGTCGTTGATGCCTTTCTCGCGGAAAACAGTAAGCGCCGACTCGGCGTTTCCGAGGACGGTCTGGAAGAACTTCAGCAAAAAGCGGAAGCCCAACGCATAAAGCTGGATAACATAACAAGACAATTACAGGCGTTTATGGTGCAGAACAGTATGGTCTCATTTGAAAAGACACAGAATATCATCGTGGACAAACTTAAAGACCTTAATAATAAACTCACTCAAACTGAACCTGTTCGAATGGCGCTACAGGCTCGCGTTGAATCCGCCGAAATAGCTCTCGAAAAAGGAATAACCATTACCACCCTGCCCGATGTCATGTCATCACCGGTTATACGGGAATTAAAGATGGGGCTCACCGCCCTACAGCAGGAATACTCTCAACTGCTCCAAAGGCTCGGAGAGAATCACCCCCAATTACAGGCCATATCAACCCAAATGGAATCCATGCAAACACGAATAGCTATGGAATCATCTCAAATCGTGAATTCAATCAAAATACAATATGAACAGATAAAAGCCGAAGAAACTCTCCTTCGTGCCGCGCTCAGAAAACACGAAGAAGAAGTATTCAGGTTCAATGAGCTTGCAAGTGAGTATAATCTGCTCAACCAGACCAAGGCATCCATAGAACGAACTTATGAAACAATCATCAGGCGAATCGAAGAAATCAGTATGAATCGTATAAGCGGTCAGGGAAACAATGTCTTCATAATATCACGCGCATCCGTTCCTACGGAAAAATCATGGCCCAATAAAAGAAAGAATATGCTGGTTGCGTTCATGCTTGCCATCGGATCAGCCGTAGCCCTCTGCTTCTTCGCTGATTACATGGACACCACCATAAAAAGCGAGGTCGACATCAGATCTTTCACGGCAAGCCATGTTCTGGCTGCTGTGCCGGATCTGAAAATTGAAGCGGAAGGCGTTGAAAATGCCGACCTGATAGTGTTGGACAAACCAAACAGTCATTTCGCAGAAGCATTCCGCTCACTGCGCACCAGCCTGGCATTCAACACATCAGGGCCTGTCCCCAAAACCTTAGTTATTTCAAGCACGATGCCGGAAGAAGGAAAATCTCTTATCGCAATTAACCTGGCAATCACTGAAGCGCAAATAGGTAAAAAAACATTGCTTATCGACGCGGATATGCGCAAGCCGCGATTGCATCACGTGTTTGGAGTTTCACCCAGCAAGGGGCTATCTCATCTCCTGACAGAAGACGACTCTTCCGCCGATAGCGCCATTACGACAACAAACATCAAAAATCTCCATCTCCTGGCTTGCGGCAAGGTCCCAACGAACCCGGTCGAACTCCTTGATTCCATCAGATTCACAGACCTCATTCGCGGGCTGGAATCCAAGTTCGACCTGATAATAATAGACTCACCGCCCAGCATAACTCTTGTCGACTCGCTCGTTACCGCAAGAAATACCTGTGGAATCATTCTTGTTGTCCGCAGTTTTGTGACATTGAAGACAGCAGTCCGGCAGGTCACAGCCAGAATCCACGAATCAGGAGTACGTTTGCTGGGTGTTGTTCTGAACAACGTTGATGTACCCAGAAGCGCACGTTACTACACCTCTTATTATTCCAAGTATGGATACTATTACGGTACATCCGGCATAAATAAGAACTTATCGCCCAAGGCGGAACTAACTGCTATGTTAGGGAACGGAAAAACAGTAATATCCAAATTAATGTCCCGCACCAATCAACGAAATAACGATATGCCGCCACAAAACAAGCGAGACCAACAGTAAACTTTGAACGTATCTTACGACTATTATTAAATCCTTGAGCGGATATAAATCAACTGATATCAGTCCAATAACAAGACAATGGGAGCACTACACAAAATCGGATCCCCGCTCCGCTCTCTCTTCTTTGCCGTTTTAACAGCCGCCTTGTGTCTTTGGGCAACAATACCCTACGGCAGTGCGGCGCCATGGGCACAAGCACTTGTCGCGGCCTGCTGTATGCTGGTTTTCATTATTGGTTATGCCCTTTCCATAGCCGGGCAAGATGAATATATCAATAAACCTTTTCTTCATAGTATCAGCCTGACTACGCTGACAATAACACTCCTGGCGCTGTGGGTTATTATTCAAGGATTGCCTTTACCGGTAAAATGCCTTTCCATATTTCAGCCGTTCAGCCGTGACGCTTACTTCCTTCTATTTGACAACAGGGGATTCACATCCATCAGTCTTGACCCTTTCCTGACTCGATCATCAATGGCCATGTGGACTGCCTATGGACTGCGGGTATGGATTGCCAGCCGTTGTCTGCGCGATCGAAACACTGTCATAACATTGGCATATTTACTGATCGGCATCGGCACATTTCAGGCTTTTTTTGCGATCTTCTGTCATGGCTACCAACTCGCAAGCGGCAATCCTTTTGTCAGCAACCGGCTTATCGGCACGTTCTCCAGCGGCAATTCTTTCGGCGGCTTCCTCTCTCTTACTCTGGCCGTCACTTTCGGCACAATGCTGGCCGTTGTGCCAAGATTCATAGATGCCATTAAAAATTACCCTGTGCAGGCAATTCTGGTATCGCATCACAGCAGAATCAAATTGCTTACAGTGCTCGGTCTACTGTCAGCCTTCATTGCGCAGATAGTAGCGCTCATTCTTTCCGGATCCAGGGGTGCAATTGTTTCTTCGGCAATTTCGCTCGGCTTCCTGCTGTTATGGTTCATTCACACAGCAGAACACAAAATACGCCGCGGGACTTTGCGCGTATTAATAACCGCCATCGTTATCGTGCTCGTACTAGGTGTCGGCGGCGCGTACGGAATCATGATATCACGATTCGGCAAAATAACGCTGACACATATTCCGCGTTTTTTAATTTTGCTCGGATCAATACGCATGCTGGCCGCGCATCCACTCGGTGTAGGATTAGGCTGTTTCGGTGAGGCTTTCACGCGCTTTCAACCACCAGGTTTTACGGAGAGCAGAGTTTACCACGCCCACAATGATTATATTCAACTCATGTGCGAACTCGGAATCCCGGGAATTATTCTCATGTTCTGGCTGTTCCGCCTTTATTGGCACAGGATAAAGCCCCTTATTCTCGATAGGCCCCAAGGATATTCCATATGGATATGGCGCGGCGCGTTATCGGCTGTTACAGCATCCGCGCTTCACGCACTTGTGGATTTCAACATCACATCCCGGCCTGGCGTAGCAGTGACATTCTTCGTTCTGACAGGAATAACGCTGGGCTACCATTCCAAAACGGAACAATCAACCGTTAGAACAACAAGGCGCGACAGAACAAAACCAACGGCAGGCCGTCTCGCAATATTGATGCTCATATGCATAATGATCATAATACCAGCGATTAAACACGGGCGCTCATTCTGGCTGATAGAATGCGGACGCAGCGCGTTAATGGAAAAACCCGATAATTATTTGTGGCTCAGCATACCGCCGCTGGCAGAGAAAGAAGGCATCGAAAAGATTCAAGCCTCGGTAAATATCGCGCCAACTTACGGATGGACACACTACACGCGCGGCATGAGTAGGATTACGCAATTTGAAATAAAGCGTAACAATATGGTACAGGACAACCTTGCCAAGAATCCGGGTCGCGATGAAGACAGTGTTCGACAAAGCGTTCACCTGATAATGCGCAATGATGAAGCCGACGCTTACGCAAGCTCGGCGGATGACTTCCGAACGGCGCTTTCATATTCACGATGGAGTCCCGACATCCTTGCCGGTACCGGCCGCAGTCTTATCGAATCAGCTATCATTACGTACGAACCTGAACAGGCTGTAAAAGAACGTATGGCCGGCATTCAAGCACTCGACATGGCATTACACCTGGCGCCAAACGACATCCACACACTCTCGCGCGCGTGCCGTGCATTAAGTATAGCCATCGTCACCATGCACGACAACCCGTCTGAGCAACAGGCACTGCGCGCTAAACTGGGCAAATGGGGACAGCACGCGCTATGGCTCAAAAGCAATATCATTCCCGATATTCTTGCCAGCCTGTCAAAAGCCGGAATACCAGTAATCGATATTATATCAGCGCCCGATACGCCTCTCGCCGCAATATGGCAAGCCTATTGCATGTACAGCAGGAATGATGACTCGCAGAATGCCGTAAAATGCCTCGATCTGCTGGAAAACGCGTGTAACAACAAGACCCGAATATCGGCATCACGGAGACACGCGCCAACAAGCGATACAACGGATAAATACGCTAACTTGATAACGCGTGAAAGATCAAAATGGTTTCTGAAACTCGGAGACTGGGCAAATTACAGAGCCATGTCAGACAAAAGAAAAGAAGCATATGAAACAGATGTTCGTTCAGCAATAGAAAGCATAACAAAATCATCTCTTTCCGATGACATGTTATACCTCAACCTTAACAGCATCCAGAATCTTAAAGGCCTGGATCCATCAGGTAAACTCATGCTGTGCCGCATGGAACTTATCAAAGGCCGAAATACCATCGCGTCACGCATCCTGACGGAAGTATGCCTGCAAAACGACATACGCTCAACGGATCAAATACAGAATATAATCAACATGGAAACAGATTTGGATAAAGTATCATCCGAACTCGCCAAAGCAAGAATATTGATCGAACATAATGAGCATGGCCGGGCTTCCGTTCATCTCAATAGTATCATAAGAGAACAAACTTCGTTCCGGTTTAAACATAGAGTCTGGCTCCTGTACGCGCAGTGCCTTGCGGCCTTAAACGAATTCGACAAGAGCAAAGAAGCTCTGTTCCAATCAATAAAACAATGCTCCACCGACCCTGACGCTATAACCGCGTTACTGGAAAACCACGGACATGGCCTGCTCATAAAAGACGAGGCCGGAAATGATGTTCGGCCTGTTGACCTGTTGTCACAACTTATCGCTCCATACGGCATCGGAATGCGCTTCCTTGGCAATGACTCAGAACTGACAGGTATTGATATAACACAGACGGACAATATCTCGCGCAGTATGCCAAATACCACACTGCGGACCTTCTGGCGATTTTCCGGAACGGTCCCATCCGACCTGGAAGTCGTTATATCTCTGCGCACAGGAACAGGAAAAGCCATCCATGCCGCGAAAAAGGCTTTTTTTCAAATCCACCCATTGACCTTTTCGGCAGGCTTTCCGCAGATAGGAAGCGTAATGATAATGGAATTCAATCTGCCGCTAAAAGCCCAGCTTGGAACAACACTCGTGATCGGACTGCAAAGAAAGTCAGCTAACAAGTGGCTGTCCAGTATGGAGGGACTCCCTTACGCGGAAATCAGCAACTGGCAAGATAAAATAAGAAAACAAATACAACTTATCGGCAGAAATGCCGGAGTGCTCACCTTTTCCACTTCCGGCCTCAATGAAGAAACTGCACTTGCCATGACAAACCATATCGCAGATACATGGTCAGCATCCTGCGCCACGCCTCCGTCAAACCAGCCTGACGCACGAGCAATAGCAGTAGACATCAACATTGCAGACAATGAACCAAACAGTGGCCTTGACATGAATATACTCGGCCGGGACGGTTATTCAATCTGTGTTCTGCCTGACGGAATTTCCATTTCTGCCTTAGACGCATCAGGACTTCAGCACGGTATTAATTCTCTTTTCAAACAAATCTTCGGACATCGCTGGTTCCTGCCCAATAATGACTTCAAGATCCAGCCCAAGCATGACTGGCTTTTTGCCGCCCCAATCTGGGTCCTGGACACACCAGCCTATTCCTTCCGAGCCATGTCAACAACCATCAGCAACCCGGATCGTGACCTCGACAATGAATGGAAAATATGGAACGGCTTATCCAATACCCGTCTCTCGCC
>JAQBFJ010000164.1:0-62270 GCA_032123435.1 Verrucomicrobiota bacterium | reverse complement strand
CCGGTATCATTCTGCCAGTAACCCATGCCTGATGCCTCAACTTTTTGAAGTTCAACAAGTCGCTTTGCCACTTCCTCACGCCATGATAATGTGATTCCATCTGGACGGGGAATGAGGTCGGAACCATAAGCATGAAGCGCTTTTGTGAGAATGTTATAGAAGAAGTACATACCTTGGGCGCCCATGCCGGGGTTTTCTTGAAGAGACCAGTGACGGGCGGACCAGTGAAACGCGGATAATACACGTGGATCATTGCGGGATGTTTCGGCGTAAATAAGGCTGAGAAGACCGGCATAAGTAATACTGCCATATGAGCGGAACACAATGATTCCCTGATCATTGGTCGTTGTTCCGGCCTTGGATTCGCCGGGTTTGTAAAAGAACCCGCCTTCGTTTTTCTCGCCTGAGCCTGATTTATTCTGCATCTGTTCGATAAATTTGATGGTCTTTTCCCAGTCGATGTCAATTCTGCGTTCGGATCCCCCGCGGAATTCTTCCGCGCCTGCGGTAACTTGCATCGCTTCAACGGAATAATAAGTGTTTAACAGGTCGGCGTATGCCCTTTGTGTGTTCCTGTCATATCCGAATCCGCCGTCATATATGTCTCCCCCAAAGTGCTGGGAGTTGGCGATGAATGTTCTGGCGTTCTGAACAACGGGAATCAAGGTTGGATCCTTAGTGAGGTATAACATGTTCATGCAAATAGCCGTATTGTAATTGCACAGCCCGCCGCCCTGCCGATCCGAGAGATTCCTGTATATCCCGCCATCTTCATGAACACAGGTGAGGATATATTGAACGGCTTTCTTTATTACATGTTCTCTTGCAGGATGTTTACTGCCGATAAAAGCTTGTGCCGCAAGCGCGGTCAATGCGGGAAAGTCGCCGTTGGACCATGATCCATTTTCTTTCTGTTTATCGGCAAGCCAGTCGAGCCCGCGATCAATAGCCGAGTCAACTTCATTGCGGAGTGACTGGGTAAGTATTCCGGCAGGGCGGACAGATGATACTATTTCCGTGGAACAGGAGTCAGATGTGCTGGCCGGTTCAGACCGTGCAGGTAAAGGTTTTTGGCCAATTGCCTGAGATGATTCATGATATAATAATATAATCGCAATAGTAATGCCGACGGTAATAAAATGTTTTTTCCGGGACATGTTCATCCTTTCTTTTTGCTGAAAATGAAGCTAATATTATACTCCTAATAACGGTTCTTGTAATTATATTATTAGTATTGGTCCGCATATTAGCATTGGAATAACATAGATGTCGTAAAACTCGTGCGATACGCGGATTTGAGGGCAAAATCAGAGCGTATGAAAAATGGAGTGTCATACATGAATAATATACTTATTGCAGGACTGGTTTTTGTGCTTATAACCGCTGGCGGATGTGGTCATATCGGAGGGGAAGAACAGAGTTCCATTATGAATTCCATTAAACAGGAGGTAAATGCAGTGATAAAGGAACACAAAAGCGGAGACTGGTCGCCTGATTTAAGTATGGAAGAACAGCGCACTTTGTTCGCGATAGCCAGAGATACGCTTGAAAAAAACGTTAAGGGTGGCGGCAGGCTGTCTCTTGACGGATATAACATTACAGATAAGCTGAAGAATAATTGCGCTACCTTTGTTACATTCAAGAATGGCGATAGGCTGAGAGGATGCATGGGCTGCCTGGAAGCAGTCGAGCCTATGGCAATGTCAGTGCAAAGAAGCGCGGCAAATGCATCGCGTGATTCCCGTTTTTCGTTCGATCCAATTAAAGAATCGGAAATGAAAGAGATAAATATCCATGTTTCATTGCTTAGTCCAAGACGAAAAATAAATTCATTGGATGAATTCAAGCTGGGTCAGCATGGTATTTGGATAGAAAAAGGCGGCGCGGGCGCCGTGTTTCTGCCTGAAGTGGCGATTGAACAGCGTTGGACCCAGGAGCAGACCCTTCAACATCTTTGCATGAAGGCCGGACTTGGACTTAATGAATGGAAAAGCGGAATGACTTTCATGGTTTTTGAGAGCGTGGTCTTGTCCGAAGAATAGGTGAGGTTTAAAGAATCAAAACATTAAGTGCTTGTTAAACGGCATTTGATTATTGCGGGACAGGCATGAGTCTTCTGAAAAACAAAGTATTGGCGGCAATGTTGTTTCTGGGCATGTTTGCTGTTTTTGCCCAAGTGCTGTTCATGCGTGAAATGCTCGTTGCTTTTTTGGGCAACGAACTGACCATAGGAATAATACTGGGTAGTTGGCTGACCGGTATAGGGGCAGGCGCGTTCATGGCGCGGTTCTTTGTCAGGTCTCTCCGTGATGTATCTAGAGGAAGGTTCCTGCTGGCCGTTCTTCTCCTGGTCGCGTCGGTCCTATTTCCAGTTCAGGTTTACCTGGTGCGTGTTGCGCGGTTGTTGATGAATGTGGCGCCGGGCGAATATGCGGCGTTTGAAGCCGTTCTAACGAGCGCGTTACTTATATTTTCGCCTACTTGTCTTATTGTGGGATTCTTCTTTCCGTTTGCTTGCAGTGTTATGAATCTGGAGCGGCAGGGCGTAGCACAGGATGCTGTCGGCGATGTTAGCCTTGTTTATACGTTTGAAGCGATAGGCAGTATGCTGGGTGGCGTATTGCTCACGTATGTTTTTATACCTTTGTTAAGCCCGTTAAGAATGGTGCTTTTGGGCAGTTGTCTTGCCGTGACAGGGGCTGGAATTATTTTACCCAGACGTGTTGTTGGCCGGGTTATAACCGTACTTGCGGCTGGTCTGGCGGCAATGGTGCTCGTTGTTCCCGGCTGGCTTGATACCGTCGAAGAGAAGGCGACAAACGCGCGTTGGCATGCTTTTGGAATTATGAACCATGATCAACAGGATACGCCAACAGTACGGCTTGTGGCATCGAAAGATACGATCTATCAGAATCTGGCAGTAACGGAATCAGAAGGACAGTTCGCTCTTTATGGGAATGGCCAGATAATGTGGGTTTTCCCGGACCCCATAGAGTACGAGCACAGCATTCTTTTTCTTATGGCCCAGAATCCGGGCGCGAAAGATATCCTTCTTCTAGGCGGCAATCCATTGGGAGATATGCCGGAACTGCTGAAATATCGGTTAAGACATCTTGTGTATGTGGAGATTGATCCCGGTATCGGTATGATGATGCGCGCGATTGATATGGCGGCATACGACAGACTTGTTTCTGATCATCGTGTCAAAGTTGTTACCGAAGACGGTCCACGTTACGTGCGGGAATGCGGTGATAAGTTCGATATTGTAATTATTAATGCGCCTCAACCTGCAACATCTTCTGCCAACAGGTTTTACACAGTGGAATTCTATGAAAATGTAAAACGTATTTTAAAGGAAAAAGGATTTTTATTCACGGCTATTGATTCGTCCGAACGTCTTCAGTCGGATACCGTCCGTTTGGGTGCGTCGGTATATGAATCACTGTATCATGTTTTCCCCTTGGTACTTGTGACGGCTGGGTCAAAGAACAAGTTTTTTGCGGGCAATCTTGAATCGCGTTTGAATTTTAATCGCCGATTGCTGGCCATGCGGCATGAAAGCGCTCAAATTCCAACGGAATATTTCATGCCGGAATATTTTATTGGGGCCGATGAAATATCGACCGAGAAGACATGTTACGTGCATGAAAGGTTTTTGTTATTGGATGTGCCTTTGAATACTGTCATGAGGCCTGTTACGTATTTTTATAACCTGCTCCTATGGTGTCGGTTCAGTGGATCGAGGGTGGCAACGATTCTAAACGCGGTTGCTTCTACAGGTTATTGGCAGTTGGGCCGTATGATTGCGTGTTCAGGCATAATTTTCCTGTTGGTAGGCACGATATTGCGGATTCTACGTATAGGTTCGGTGTCTGCATGCTGGAGTAAATCAATGGCAGGCCTGCTGATCGCTACGACCGGGTTTTGCGGGATTGCTCTTGAGATATTGTTGATATTCGCGTTTCAGAGTCTTTACGGCTATATTTATACGAAAATAGGATTGATTGTAGCGGCATTCATGCTGGGACTTGTGCTCGGCGCTCCTTCGGGTCGGATGATGGCTTCAGTCCGACGCAGGTGGATTGCGTGGGGTGCGATGGCAGGTCTGGAGCTTGCGCTATTGGCAGTTATTCTGACATTGCCGAGCCTTCTGGGAATAATAGAGCGGCATGATGTCGGAATATTCCGTGAAACGCTTATTTATATTGTAGTAGGAATCGTAGGTTGGATAGTTGGCGGTGAATTTCCGCTTATCAACAGGCTGTTTCGTGATGCGGATGGTGGTGATGGCGGCACGGCCGCTGCCATAACGGATTCAGCGGATCATATGGGCTCCGCCATTGGCGCTTTTGTAATGGGGGTGATTTTGATACCTGTGTTCGGCATTGGCGCGTCATGTTTTCTAATGGCTGTGCTTAAATGTGTCGGATTGTTATGTCTTGCGTCGGCAATTTTAACATTGCCGCGGGTTAGCGCCACACTCCCGGAATAGATGTTCCGCATTTCGGACATTTGCCGTCTTTTAGTTCGTCGGATATGAGCATCATTCCGTACCGGTCCACCAGCAGGTGCTGACATTTCGGACAATATGTGTTTTCAGTCTTTATGCCCGGCATATTGCCGCCATAGACAAAATTACAGCCTTGCGCGCTCGCGATTTGATGAACTTTGCTCAAAGTAGCCGCCGGTGTGCTGGGCAGGTTCTGAATCTTATAGGCGGGATGAAACCGCGTAAAATGCAGAGGCACATTCACACCCAGGTGTTTGACTATCCATTCCGACATGCGTTTTATTTCATCCATGTTGTCATTAAGTGTTGGTATTACAAGAACCACTATTTCAAACCATACTCCTGATCCGGCCAGACGTTCCAGGGTATTAAGAACAGGTTTAAGCTGACCGTTGCATATACTGCCGTAAAACTGCTGAGAAAAAGATTTCAGATCTATTTTTATGGCCGTCATTATTTTACATAACTGTTTCAGCGGCTCTTCATTAATGAATCCGTTGCTGACAACGATGTTCCCGAGTCCGAGCTTTTTTACTTCCATGGCGCAGTCGAGCATATATTCAAAGAAAACAGTTGGTTCGCTGTATGTATAGGCGACAGTACGCGATTTGGCTTGAGCCGCTCTTTGGGCAATTTCCCGTGGGCTCTTGAATTGGACGGATATATCATCGGGGTTCTTTTGTGAGATGTCCCAATTCTGGCAGAATTTGCAGTCGATATTACAGCCTACCGTGGCTATTGAGAAAGCTTTAGAGCCGGGATAAACATGAAAAAAAGGTTTTTTCTCTATTGGGTCATTATGTATCGCGCAGGGCCGGCCGTAAGTGAGTGTGTAATAACGGCCGTTCCTGTTCTCGCGTACACCACATATGCCGCGTTGCCAGTTTGCGACCGTGCATTGCCATGGGCAGAGCATGCATTGGATTTTCTGTTCATCCAGTGTCTGATAGTGGAGCGCTTCTCGAAGTTCCGGTGTTGCCAATACATTCGCGGCCTGCGCGTTAATCCCGCAGCCGGCAAGCGCGGTGACGCTGGCCATGCGGATAAAATCGCGTCTTGACAGGGAATTGCAGAATTTGTCGTTCATTAGACACGTACTATATCATGCTTTCCAGTCAAGGGCAAGTGGGGTTATATATGTCGAAAATGGTAAGTATCTGTGTTGTTAATGATGGCATAATATGTTCTAATTGCGTTGGAAAAAGTAAGGATGCCGGTATACGTGATGTGCTGCATTGCTTGAACTTGGAGCATGTTGAAGGTAGGCTGTTCTCAGATCAGGGAGAAGAAAAGCGTGACGATTGGAAGTGATAGAAGATATTGCGTTATATTACCGGCGTATCAGGAAGAAGGGCGCGTCGGCAAGGTTGTTGCCGGAATACTCAAATATTGTCCTGATGTTATTGTTGTGGATGACGGTTCAATAGATGCTACCGCGCGTGAAGCGGAAAATGCCGGCGCAGTGGTGGTAGTGCATGAAAAAAATAAAGGGAAGGGCGGCGCGCTGGTATCAGGATTCAAAGCGGCAGTCGAACGTGAGTTCGAGTTTGTTATCACAATGGATAGCGATGGCCAGCATGATCCGGCGGATATTGCCGGATTGATTGCTGAGTATGATAAGACAGAAAAGCCTGTAATAATAGGCAGTAGAATGGATAATCCGGTCAATATGCCGTTTGTACGGAGAATGACGAATAAGTTCATGAGCTGGCTGTTGAGTAGAAAAATGGGGCAATTGGTGCCGGATACACAGTCAGGTTTCCGTTTGTATAAATGTGACGTGCTTAAATTCCTCAATATTGAATCTGACCGGTTTACGGCCGATTCAGAGTTCCTTCTTAATCTTGCCGAAGCAGGGGTTTTGATTGGAGCAGCGCCGATAAAAGTTATTTACGGAGATGAAAAGAGCAAGATCAGTCCGGTTAAAGATACAATCAGGTTTTTCAATATGCTCAGCAAGTACAGAAAAAAGCGCAATGCGGGCACATAACGATATTAAAAGAAAGGATCCGTTGTGATCAGGGCAATTCTTTTACTGGCAGGCATTACACTGCTTCCAGCCCTTGAGCTCAGGGCTTCCATTCCGTTCGGGTTCTTTGCATTGAAGGACAGTATATCATGGCCTGTGGCGACAGTAATATGCGTGGTTGTTAATATTATACTGGGTTGGTTCGTGTTCTGGGTGATGGGTCCTGTATTTACGGTTACAAGAAAATGGCAATGGTTTGAAAACAGGATCTGGCCCATTCTTGAAAGAACCAGACATAAACTGCATCCTTATGTCGAGAAATACGGAGAGCTGGGTGTTGCGGTATTCATTGGCATTCCTCTGCCTGGCTCCGGTGTTTATACAGGCGCTTTCGGCGCGTATTTGCTGGGGTTGGATAGGCGTAAATTCAGCGTGGCAAACGTTATAGGTGTGCTTATTGCCGGTGTAGCTGTCACGGTTTTATGCCTTCTGATTCAGAAAGGCATCGTGGTTGTATCGGAAGACGGTGGATGGATAGACTGGTTGATAAAGCGCTGAAATAGTGTCCAAATCGAAATCGGGATCGCTGTCGGGGATCGCGATTGGCAATTATGATTCGATTTCGAAAGCGATCCCGATTTCGAAAGCGATTTATATCATTTTTACCATAATTTTCATGCTTTTTGTTCGGGTGTCCCAATGTTGAAGTCAGGCCCCGCCTGCAGCACTTGCAGCGTTAACAATGCGCCGCGTCCCCGCTTGCTTCGACCGTGATTGATATTCCCCCGCGCGGATTGAACTTGCCTGTTACGGTGATGTGACGTGGTTTGATTGCTTTTGTAATGTTGTCCAGTATACGATTCACTACTTCTTCATGAAATGCACCGTGATTTCTGAAGGAGAATAGATAAAGCTTCAATGATTTACTTTCCAGGCAGAGCTTATCGGGAATATACCGGATCGTGATATGTCCGAAATCAGGCTGGCCGGTGACAGGGCAGATAGCTGTAAATTCAGGACATTCGAACGTAATCCAGTAATCACGCTGTTCATGGGTGTTGCGGAACGCTTCAAGCATGGCTTTATCCGGTGAATCCGGATGTCTGGCAGTGCTTCGTTTAAGGATGGTAAGTTCCTTGTGTTCTTTACCGATTGTTTTCCTTGTTGCCATAATAATTTGTCCTCCGGCAGTAACTGTTGCGGATCAAAACAGTAACAAATTGATTGAGGTCTGGGAAGCGGAAAACGGAGAGCCATGCAACCGAAAAAATATTCACAAACCTCTTGATTTTTCAATATGTATTATGCAGTAATAATCATCGAATTTGAGACGGCAGTTAATAAAACATCAGGGTAATAATTGCAAAAAAATCAATATAAGGAGGCCTGTATGAAAAAAGATAGTCAGAAAACTGCGAACAGGAAACTGAGAATGGGCATGGTCGGCGGCGGCCCAAACGCTTTTATAGGCGAAGTGCACCGCAAGGCGGCGCGCATGGACGGTGGTATCGAAATAGTTGCGGGCGCTTTTGATATCAATCCGCGATTCAGTAAACAGATGGGCAGGCAACTTTGTATCGACAAGAAGCGCGCGTACAACAACTACAAGGAAATGATCGAGAAGGAGCTGGCATTGCCGGACGATGAGCGTATTGATTTTGTCTCGATATGCGTGCCTAACAATTGGCATTTCCCGATAGCGAAGGATTTCCTGCAGGCGGGATTCCATGTTATGTGCGAAAAGCCTATGACAATGAATGTTAAGGAAGCTAAAGCGCTAAAGAAAATCGTTCAGAAGTCAGGCAAAGTGTTCGGCCTGATGCATAATTACACCGGCTATCCGATGGTCAAGCTCGCCAAAGATATGGTGAAGCAGGGCGATATCGGCAAGGTGCTCAAGATAGTCGTGCAGTACCCGCAGGGCTGGCTGATAAAACCTATCGAGCGCGAAGGACAGCCGCAGGCCGCCTGGAGAACGGACCCAAAACAAAGCGGGGCCGCTGGCTGTATGGGCGACATCGGTACACACGCGGAGAATCTGGCAGAATATATTACAGGCCTCCAGATCAAGGAGATCGCCGCAGACCTGACAGCCTTTATCAAGGGACGCAGGTTGGATGATGACGGCAACTGCCTCGTAAGGTACAAGGGCGGAGCGAAGGGCATCCTGTTTGCCAGTCAGATATCTGTTGGCAAGGAGAACGACCTGGCCATCTGGGTGCATGGTGAAACCGGAAGTCTTGAGTGGCACCAGGAGTATCCTAACGACCTGAAAGTCTTTCAGATCGATGGGCCGGTGAAAGTATGGCGCAGGGGTAATGACTATGTAGGCACTAAAAGCGCTGCAGCAAAACGTGGCACACGCCTGCCGTTTGGTCATCCTGAAGCTTTTCTTGAGGCATTCGCTAACAACTACGTCAATTTCTCGGACACCGTGAGAGCTAATATAGAGGGCAAGAAACCCGATCCACTCGCGACTGACTTTCCGAATGTTGATTCCGGGATTCGCGGCATGGAGTTTATCGAGGCCGTAGTAAAGTCATCTAAAGCGAATGCTAAATGGGTAAGAATATAGATTAGAAAAAGGAAGGCCTGAGAGGAAAGCATCGAGTATCCGGGCACTCCCGTTATTTTTCCGGTTTTTTCGGTCAGCGGACTTGCGGACACGGTGGTATTCCGTTAAATTACTTTCATCATGCGCAAATGGAAAAGTTTTATTGTAACGTGTCTTGCGTGCATACTTTCAGGTTGTTGTGAGATTCGACCGCCAAAAGATATTCGTCCTATTGAACGTACTCTCGAGATAACAGGTTACTGTAAATGCGGGAAATGCTGTGGATGGCGCCGCAATTGGTATGGTCGACCAATTTACAGTTCAGGCTCATTGGCGGGTAAACCCAAGAAGGTGGGTGTAACTGCCAGCGGCACACGCGCAGGACATGGAACTATTGCGGCTGATACTACAAGGTATCCTTTCGGTACGGTGATGTATGTTGATGGGTACGGATATGGCCGGGTTGAGGATGTTGGCGGTGCGATTAAAGGTGACCGTATAGATCTATACTTTAATGGTCATACTATTGCGAGAAAATGGGGTAAAAAACGGATAAAAGTGAAGATATGGCTGCGCTCGTCAGCGTCAAATGACAGCTAAATCCTCATTTCCAATTGTTTTCGCAGTCCAACAGGTGGCCCCAGTATTTCACGTAAAAGCATTGCTTTGCGCAGGCCGTCTGTCTTGATTAAGTCGAGTCCTATGTTGTTCCGCAGTTCGTTCTGTTTGAGCTTAGTGATCGCTTGCTTTTTTGTTAAGGGCTCTTTTTTTTGTATTACGGCAGTAACCGCAGGCGGCT
The DNA here is from genome assembly GCA_032123435.1 of Verrucomicrobiota bacterium. GTDB lineage: Bacteria > Verrucomicrobiota > Kiritimatiellia > UBA8416 > JAQBFJ01 > JAQBFJ01. The sequence goes on along the minus strand of JAQBFJ010000164.1, from coordinate 52,438 downwards.
TTTTTCTGGGTGCCTGCGGTTCAAATGAATGGGCGCGTCTGGCTACCTTGGCTTGTTGTCGAATTGCTGGTCTTGCCGCAGGCACGCCCTGCTGATGCTGAAATTGTGCTGGTCGCGGCGTAGGTGGCTGCTGCGGTGAGACAGCCTCCTCGATTCTTCCGCTGAGACTTTGCATAAATTCTTCCAGCTCTGTGACAGGCGAGCCGCTGAAGGGCCCAGATTCCGGTTTATTATCCGATTCACTGGATAAAGCAGCAGCCCGTTTTGCCTTAAGCAGTTGCATTACGATAGAGATTATGATTATGACAAACCAGAATACTCCTTCCGGGCTGACAGCGGCTATGTGGCAATAGTTAAGCATAGCATTATTGCGCTATAGTGCGCCTAGTTGCTCTGTTCGTCATCGTCTTCACCCGATATAGCCTTGCGCATGGTTGTGTCGGCCTCAATATTCTGCAGTTTGTAATAATCCATAACGCCAAGGTTTCCTTCACGGAAAGCCTGTGCCATCGCGCGCGGCACTTCTGCTTTTGCTTCCATGACCTTGGCCTGCATTTCCTGTACTCGGGCTTTCATTTCCTGTTCGTACGCGACTGCCATGGCTCTGCGTCCTTCGGCTTCAGCCTGGCGCATTTGTTTATCGGCCTCGGCGCGTTCTGTTTCCAGTTGCGCGCCAACGTTGGACACCGTGTTAACGCCGGCTACGCTGATATCGGCTATATCAATAGATACAATTTCAAAACCAGTCTGGGCATCAAGCCCGCTATCGAGCACTTTTTTGCTTATTTTATCAGGGTTTTCGAGCACGTCCTTGTAACTGAGAGAAGATCCGATGGCGCTGACTATGCCCTGACCGACACGAGCGATGATGGTGTCTTCACTGGCACCGCCAACCAGCCTTTCTATATTGGCACGCACTGTTACCCTGGCCTTGACCAATAGGCGGATGCCGTCCTTTGCTACCGCATCGAGCATTCCGCTGGAGCCGGCACCGGTACCAATGGCCGGACAATCGATTACCTTTGGATTAACGCTTGTCCGAACGGCTTCCAATACGTCACGTCCTGCCAGATCAATAGCCGCGCCTTTCTGAAAGTTGAGCGGTATATTCGCTTTGTCTGCCGCAATGAGAGCGTTGACCACGTTAATCACATCACCGCCTGCCAGATAATGGGCTTCAAGTTCATCCGTGGAAAGACTCAATCCTGCTTTTATCATTCTGATACGCGCGTCGACTATCAAGGATGGCGATACCCTTCGAAGCTTCATGCCGATCAGAGAACCTAGAGATACCTTTGCTCCCGACATAAGAGCCCTGATCCATACGCCGAGAAAGTTCAGGAAGATGATAAGGAAAGAAATTACCAAGAGACCAAGTATTGCTACTATAACAGTTGCGAAACCACCCATAACTTACTCCTTTTTTTATTTTAACGTTCCAGTTTACTTACAATTACACGATTTCCTTCAACCAGGATAACCTTTATTTTATTGCCGTTTGATATCATTCCGCCCTGCGTAATGACGTCTACTCTCCGGCCATTTATTCTAGCGAAACCGGCTGGTCTAAGATCGGAGACGGCAACACCTTCCTCTCCAACCAGTTCTGATAGCCCGGTTTCAGTTCCTTTAGCCGTTGAAAGATCCTGCGAAACAGTCATTCTTTTGCCGATTGATGTTTCAGGGAAAAATCTTGCCCATAGAAATATGACGAATCCGATCAGGAAAACGATAGCTATGGTTACGTAGCCTCCGCCAGAAGGTCCGAAAACTGTAAAAGCGGATATGATTGCGCCGAACAGAGCTATTCCGCCAATAACTCCCAGTATGCCGCCTGGCACGAACACTTCCGCTCCGACAAGCATCAGACCTACAACAAGAAGAACCACGAAGATTTGTACAGGAAGTTGTTCCATGTCAGTTATATTAGACCTCACTGTTCGAGTTTTTAACAGGTTCAACAACTATACGATTTCCATGTGTTTCTGCAATAATAATTGAAGAATCCTTTTCGATAAAATCACCTCGTGCGATTACATTCAGACGATTATTCCCGAATATGCCTATACCTGCCGGGTGTAAAGGCGTTAATGCCGTGCCTCTGATACCGATCATATCATCGGTTTTGTCTGAAGCCACAAAACCTTTTTCCGGTGCGAGAGTTGTGCCAAGCATTATTCTCTGGAATATATGCGTTTCCGGCAGGAATCTGGCCAGTATGATAACAAAGAAAAAGGTTCCTACGAGAGAGCCGCCCAGATTCATAATTGACACCTGCATGAAATGGGGCGAAATGTTCAGCCATGACCCACCAGGATAGTGTTCTACCATGGCCAGGAACAGTGATGTAGTCATGAGTGAGATTCCTGTCACTCCGACAATTCCGAATCCAGGTATCAGGAATAATTCAATCATCAGAAGAATAAATCCCGCCATAAATAAAACTATTTCTCCCATGCCGGCCATGCCTGCAATGTGATAACCCCAGAACCATATTAAAAGGAGGATGGCGCCCAGTATACCTGGAAGGCCGAATCCTGGTGTTTTGAATTCTATATATATACCAAGAAGTCCTCCAATAAGGAGCAGAGCGGAGAAAAGTTCGATATAGCGCGCTATTTTTTCCAGAGATGATATCTCGAGAACTTTCAATTGGCTGTTCTGCAAGCCGATCTTTTTCAATAATTCGTCGATATTCGCGACGGTTCCACTCGACAGCAGTGGATGTTTCTGTTTTTTTTCTCCAACCATCTGTTCAGCTTCCACATTAGTGAGTGTCAGTAGTTCGCCCTGCTTTGATATGATTTTATCTCCAATTTTGTATTCTATATCAGGCCGTACCATGGCTTCCGCCAACTGTGGGTCGTGGTTTTTCCTTTGAGCCGCGGCTCGTATTAAAGCGGCTGTTGGTGATGAAATTTTTTCCTGCAGGTTGGCAGGCATTTCCTGTACGCTTCCGAAAGGACTCATCATAAGAGGCATGGCATCACCGATTCGACTGCCGGGCGCCATGTATATATGGTCGGTAGCCAGGGCTATTATGGCTCCGGCGGATATTGCGTCGGTATTAACGAATGTATATGTTTTGACATTTATATTGCCTATGATGTTGATAATTTCTTTTGCTGAATCGAGCCGGCCGCCGGGAGTATCCATGTCTAGAATAATGGCTGCGGCTCCGTTCTGTTCCGCTTCTGCGACGCCGCGTCGGATAACATAGAGCAGGCCTCTTTCGATCATGCCCTTTATCGGGATCACGTAAACAACATCATTGGTAACAGGATTGGCAGGAGCGGCTGTAAAAGTGCTCAGAAGAAAACATGCTGAAAGAATAATACAAATATGTGGTTTCATGAACTGGGATTATGCATAATATAGAAACATTGTGCAACTGAATATTTATCTACCAAATGGTAAGAATCGGAATGAATCTTCGATCATGTAAAGTGCTTGTAACAGGCGGGGCAGTCAGGATCGGGCGCGCAATTTGCGAAGCACTCGCGGCCCAGGGCTGTGATATAGTCGTACATTGTAATGCGTCTCAGGATAAAGCCGATGAGCTTGTTCGCGCTCTTCGTCATAAAAATACGCGCGCGTTTGTAGTAAATGGTGATTTGACCTCGCGCGAAATCTGCAGGCGGGTTCTTGAGGAAGCGTGGGAAAAAGCCAACGGAATAGATGTTCTGATCAATAACGCCGCAGTATTTCATAAGGATTCGCTGATGTCGGCTACAGAAGAAGCGCTAATGACGGAATTGATGATAAATTTCATGGCTCCGATGCGTCTTACTTTCGCGCTGGCTGAGAAAATGGGCATATGCAAGGACGAGAACGGATTGTACTGTGGACAGGGGAAAGGCATGCTGAATAAATGTGCTGGAAGGCAGGTAAGTAGAGCGGCTGTAGTCAACCTGCTTGACAGAAGAATTGCAGGCGCTGGACTTGATTGTCTACCTTACCTTGTATCCAAAAATATGCTTGCTGAATTCACGAAAACAGCCGCGATGGAGTTGGCTCCGTATATCAGGGTTAACGGTGTGGCGCCTGGCGCGGTTTTGGCGCCTTCGGGTGAAAGCGGTGTCAAAGATATGGCCGGGCCAGTGCCGCTTGGGGCAGGATGTATGCCGGAAGATATTGCATGCGCGGTTGTTTTTTTGCTGGAATCAGATTATATAACCGGTCATACAATATTTGTGGATGGCGGCCAGCATTTGAATAGGGAATAACCGTTAACACTGTGAATTCGGGATAAAAACAAATAAAAGAAGAGGTCTTATTGTGACAGATAAAATGTATATAAGAGACTTGGAAACAGAATGTGTCATAGGAACAAAGGTGGAAGAGCGGCACGGTAAGCAGAAAATAGTGCTTAATCTGGTGCTTGAATGCGATCTCGCGCCTGCGGGCGAATCAGATCGGCTGGATAGTACCGTTAACTACATGGATCTCAAAAATGAAATAATCTCTTTTGTGGAACAAAGCGAATATTTTCTCATAGAAAGACTGGCTGATAGAATAGCAGAAATTTGCCTGCGGCGTGAGCGGGTAACGGCCGTTACGGTGACGGTTGATAAGCCTGAAGCACTTGTCGAGGCAAGAAGCGTGGCAGTCGAGATCAGGCGCAAGAAAGGTTAATTCCATTTATTGCATTAATAAGAGAATGCTGAAGGTCAGCTTGCGATCAGGTATTGAGGAGCATTATGACTGATGGTGGTCATTATCATTTGATTGGGATTGCCGGTGTCGGGATGAACGCGTTGGCGCAGGCTTTGATTTCCGAAGGATATTCAGTGTCCGGCTCGGACAGGCATTATGACCGTAACGAAGATATGGAGGTCATTCGCAAACTTAAGCTGGCTGGTGTCCGACTTGTTGCACAGAATGGAACGGGCATAACAAGCGAAACAAAAGCGGCAATCGTCAGCACGGCAATAGAAGATCAAAACCCTGATATTCTCAGAGCAAAGGAAATGGGCATTCAGGTGATTCATCGCGCCAGAATGCTTGCCCGGCTCTGCGGCGACAGGACCTGCATAGCGGTTACCGGCACTTCCGGTAAAAGCACTGTTACCGGCATGATAGGATGGGTGTTTGAGCAGGCGGGTCTTGATCCTGCCGTGGTTAATGGCGGGACCGTTCTAAATTGGTGTAACGACCGGACTATCGGCAATGTCAGGTGCGGGAACGGGCCATGGATACTTGAAGCGGATGAAAGTGACCGTTCGCTTTTGGAGTTCAGTCCTGACTGGGGCATTATTACCAATATATCAAAAGACCATTTTGATATTCAGGAGACAACAGAACTTTTCAAGGTTTTCAGCGGACAAGTAAAAAAGGGGCTTATAAATGGGTCTGATTATTTTAATGATTTCAACCCCAGTCTTTCAGCCGATGGCAGTACGTTCGTATATGATGACACACTTTTCAGGATATGTGTTCCTGGCCTGCATAATGCGGAGAACGCGTTTCTGACCGTGATTTTTTGCGTGGGGCAGGGCATTGCTCCTGAAAAGATTGCCCGTGCTCTGGCTTTATTCCGGGGGATAGAAAGGCGGCTTGAGGTGATTGGCAGTGACGGCAACGTTATGGTGATTGACGATTACGCTCATAACCCGGCGAAAATTGCCGCAACCTGGCAGACAATAGCGCCGTATCACAGACGTATTATAGGCGTTTGGCGTCCTCATGGTTTTGGTCCATTACGAAATATGATGAATGATTTGACGGCGACATTCAGCAGGCTCTGTCGCGAGGAGGATATGTTATATCTGCTTCCTGTCTATGATGCCGGCGGCACCGCCGATAGAAGCGTCAATTCGGACGATCTTGCCCGAAAACTGGAGGCCCTCGGTATTGCCGTGAAGTTGGCTGGTAATGAGGATGATGTCGTTAAGCGGGTCGTCGGCAATGCCGCCGCGGGCGACGTTGTTTTGATCATGGGCGCGCGTGATCCGGGTCTGCCTGTTCTTGCCAGACGGATTCTTGCTGGGTTAAAGAGCTGTTCTGGTCCTGATCGAGCATGAGTTCCATGGGCGGCTTGCCCTGTTTGGAAGAATAACCTATGTAGATTATTCCGCCAATTATGCTCCAGAAAAAGAGTGATCCATAAACAAGCAATGAAAGCGGAATGGCGGATGTTTCAGGCACACCCATTATGCCGAGTAGAAATTTTGTTGCCACTTCACGTGTGCCCAATCCGCCTGGTGTTGCGGGTATTGCGGCAATAGCATTTATGATAAGAAAGAGAGCCAGGTAATCCATGAAAGACATACATGTTATATTCAGGGCCATGCCCATGAAGAAGGCGCATACAACAAGGGAGACATGATTGATAACGGACAGCAGAATGGTTTTTGTAAGGAGGCCTGGATGTTTAAGGCAGATATGGAATGCGTTATAGATTTTGCTTATTATGCGTCCAAGCGAAGTATTTTCTTCCAGTCTTTTAAAGAAAGGCCAGCATTCAAAGATATTTTTGCGGAACACGATAAACAATACGGCCGATGTGCCCAGGAACAAGCCTGCATTAAAAAAGAGGGCTATTCTTGTTTCACGGTATTGCATGAAGAAAGGCAGGCGTACGCTCATTACCACCGTACAGAGCATGATGAGGGCAAGAAGTCCAATCAGTCGATCTATAAAAACAGTGGCAACCGCTTGGGCTTTTTTATGATCTGTTTCTTTGGCTACATAATAGGCTTTGACGACATCTCCGCCCACTGCGCCGGGCATGAACGCGTTAAAGAAGTGGCCTATGAGATACAATGAAGCTATGCGACCAAACGGCAGTTCCATGCCCTGAGCGTCAAGAAGAAGCTTCCATCTTATGGCGCTGATCGTCAGGCACAACAGGCTTGCAGCCGACCCGGCCAGCAGGAGTGGCCAGTGACCTGCCGCGGCATTGACAGCATCAACCAGTTTTTCCTTGTTTTCCATTCTGATAAAGATAAACGCGATTATAGCGATCCCGATAATCAGTTGTATTAAGGAAGTTATTTTTCTTTTCATTCAGCCGCCTCGGTAATCATATCGCGTAATGTTTCCATGAAAGGAATTCTGGTCTGCCAAGCTGTGTCTTTTATCAGTTTCGTGATGTCAAGAAAAGGAGCTTTATCAGTAGGCCTTACTTTTTCTGGATCAACTTTAAGTTCAGGTTTTATTCCTGTAAGATCACATAGTGTGTCGAGGATGACGCTGATTTTCAAAGCGTTGTTGGCAGAAACATTGTAAGCCTGCCCGTTCCTGCCTTTTTCGAGCAGTAAAACATAGGCATGCACTATATCCCGAACGTCAGCAAAGTTCCGAACGCTTTCAAGATTCCCGACCAGTATTACAGGTTTCTGCTTGCCGCTCTTTATGGCCATCAGTTGGCTGACGAATGAAGGGATAACGAACATGGGTGATTGTCCGGGCCCAGTATGATTGCTGGGGCGTACGGTTACAATATGCATTTTGTCCTTTTTCGCGCAGGCAAGCGCTGCGATATCAGCTGCTGCCTTGGATATGCCGTACATGTTCACAGGTAGAAGAGGGGCATCTTCGGTTATTGGTTTCGGTTCAGTTGTCGAACCGTAGACCTGTGAAGTTGAAACCACAAGAATCCTTGCGGTTCGTGCGTGTTTCTGGAACGCGTTTAAAACGTTCATTGTGCCGCGGATATTAACAGAGAGCATCCTGTCGGGATTAGATAGACCGTCAGGCACAAATGAAATGGCGCCAAGATGAACGCAGGCATCCGGTTTAGATGATAAAACAACTTTTTCTATTTCCCGCGCGTCAGTGAGATCGGCCGAAATAATCTGAACTGACCCGGTTTCAGGCAGAGGCGATATGAATTGAGCGTCAAGGGCAATGACATTATGACCTTTTTCGGTCAGGAGTGATACCAGATGTCTCCCCGCGAATCCACCAGCTCCTGTAACAAGAACATGCATTTTTGTTTTCCTGTAATATGACTTATGGCTGAGGAATGATCTTTTACTTTTTATTTGACTCGCTGGTGCTTAACCTTTCAAGATCAGCGTCAACCATCATGTGGATAAGCCCCGCAAAGTCCACTTTAGTTTTCCATTTGAGAACAGTTTTAGCCTTTGTGCTGTCGCCGAGCAGGTGATCCACTTCTGCGGGACGGATAAGGCTCTTGTCTGTATGGACGTACTTTTCCCAGTCTAATCCAACGTAATCAAAGGCGCACTGCACAAGATCGCGAACAGAATGGGAAATTCCAGTAGCGATAACATAGTCATCAGGTGAGTCCTGTTGCAGCATTAACCACATTGCTTCGACATAATCGCCGGCAAACCCCCAGTCGCGTTGTGCGTCCAGATTTCCAAGTTTGAGCTCTTTTCCTATGCCTAGTTTTATTCGCGCTACACTGTCTGTGACTTTACGTGTCACAAATTCCATTCCGCGTCGTGGACTTTCATGATTGAACAATATGCCTGAAACGGCAAAAAGATTGTAACTTTCACGGCAATTTACGGTGATATAATGACCAAACACCTTGGCTACACCGTATGGACTGCGTGGATAAAAAGGAGTTTTCTCGGTCTGTGGCATCTCCTGGACTTTGCCGAACATTTCACTGCTGGATGCCTGATAAAATTTTGCCTTGGGACATACGCGGCGCATGGCTTCCAGCATGCGTGTAACGCCCATAGCAGTAAATTCACCAGTTAGTATCGGCTGACTCCATGATGTTGGAACAAATGACATGGCGGCCAGATTGTATATTTCATCCGGTTGAACTTCTTCCATGAGTTTTATCAGTGATAATTCATCAAGAAGATCGGCCTGATTAAGGGTTATTTTGTCCTTGATATGGGAAATACGTTCGAATGTTTCTGTGCTGGCACGTCGGACCATTCCATGTACCGTATAACCTTTTTCAAGAAGTAATTCAGCCAGATATGAGCCATCCTGACCAGTGATTCCGGTAACAAGTGCTTTCATCAATTCTATCCTTTCTGTTGCTCGGGATCCACTGGGATCCGCCATTCATTTCTGAGCATTTCCAATGCTGTTTTTATGTCCTTTGCCATTACATCAGTGGAAGGTTCAAACACTAGCATTGTTTCCGTATTAATAAAATCCCTAAAATATGAAAAATCAATATTTCCACTTGGCGGCATGATGTGATCGTGGACTGGAGCTGAGACATCGTGAATATGCATGCCGGCCAACCATGGCGAGAGTCTTTGGAGCCATAGTTTATGGCTGATAAATCCAAGATTCTGTCTGACCTGTCCGTGCCCGATATCATGCCAATAGCGTATGAAAGGCGAATTAAAATGTTGGCAAAGTACTTCCATTTCTGATTCACAGGGGATCGTTTCCCATGATGGTAGATTTTCTATGCCAAGCCGGATCTTGTTGCTTTCAAGTATGGGCAGTAGTTTCTCAATGGAATTGTAAAGATTTTTGAGGTCTTTTTGTACCATTTTCTCTCTTTTCATGAGGAGTTTAAGCTTTATGACGTCATATTCGGGGCTGTAAAGCTGGCCTTCCTTGGCTAACGCAATAAGTTGCCTGGTCATGCTCGGTATTTCCAGACGGCCTGCATGTATTAAAACAATGGATGCACCTGTTTGAGCCGCGAATTCAATGGTCTTGATTGTGTAATGTATGGCGGTTTCACGGATTCTTTTGTCACGGCTGGTAAGAAGAAAGAGCTCTGGATGTCCATATGGTACACCAGGTGGGACAGGACAGTAATTATGGACACTGTTTACTGTAACTGCCTTATTCTGAACCATTTTCATGATACCGGGAACAAGATCAAATGTCAGATCATAACCCAGTTCAAGGTGGGTGAAGCCGAGTTCGAGGATTTCTTCAACCAATGCCTCACCTTGAGAATGACGATGAGCGTTCCAACGAGTTGATAAGGCAAAAGCCATATATCAGTAAACCTCTTCTTGAAGGCATTTAGCCTGTAATTCTGCTTGCAGGTGCTGTGTTCCTTTTGAAACGGAACACGTGAAAAAGCTCCCTGACCGTGCAGGCCAGAGAGCTTATCACATCCGAGCAATCGTGGTAAGTAGTGTTGCTCAAAATAAAATACTTATGAGGAAGAAGCCTCCATTGCAAGCCGTGCTCGCGCACGAGCTGACTTTTTCCGCTTTTTTTCGCTTGGTTTCTCGAAATAACGACTGGCACGATACTGCTTCATCATGCCTTCTTTATCCAAAACTTTCTTAAGACGTTTTAAAGCCTTTTCTACAGTTTCGCCTCTTTTAACTTTAACTTGGATCACGGGTTATTATCACACTCCCTTCTTGCCCATGGCTACAGATCTGTCATATATGCAACAAAACCCTAGATCAAAACGGAGAGAGTGTCAATAGTTTTGGCGGGCATAAGATGTTTTTTGAAAATAAATGGACAGAAAACGCTTAAGTGCCTGACAATCAAGCACTTGAGGAAACAGTGTGTGGCGTATAGGGCCGATTCACCGATCGTTCTAATCTTTCTGATTCTTGCCCAGAATTGACTGTAAAATGTCCAAAATTAAGTGATAAAAGGCAAAAATCACATAGGAAGCAAAGGGAAGACAGCCGCATGCTATTATCAAGCCCAGGGCAGATATTCCAGCAACAGGCAATCCGCCGCTCATGGGTGTGAATATTGCGAAAAGCAGGGCTAAATTGCCTATAATTGTCCCAATACCAAAGGCTATTGGGACAATTCTAACCATGGCTTTGACAAAAAATGACAATATGCCAATAGCCTCTTCGCCTGCACTTATTTTATTGGAAATGGATATATTGACCATTTTAGGGTTAAGAGCCACGTATGCCACGGATTCGCAAAGCGCCCAGATACCAAGGCCTACAAGAACCAGATTCCATTGGTGCTCTATTCTGGCATCAAGCGTGAACTTTAGAAAAATCAGGATACCGGCAACTTCAACAAGCAGTGCCAGGCAGTCCGGAAACGCATCCGATCCCAGCTTGCTGGGGGACGACTGGATCAGGGATGGGCCTGCATTAAGAAATTTGTTCGCTGTATACTGTAAAATAGCCAGGAATATCGCAAAACCGATACCACACAACAGGTATACCCAATTGGAGAGTTTGAAGGCAGCGGCGAGGAAGAAAAGCAATGCCAATACTTGAGCTACTACAAACGCGGCATGTCCGTATCGTATGCACCAGGCGGCAAGTGACTCGAACTTTTCAGCAGGAAACATGGTCCGGGCCCAGTTCAACAGGCGATCAAGAAATTTAATACTTACATTAGGATCAAAGCTCCATGCCCGGCTTGCGCTTTTGGCTTTTTTGTACGATTCTTCGATTATCTTTTCTGTTGATGAAATAGCCTTTTTTGTTATGCGGATAAATTTATCATCCTTCGTTGATTCAGTATCATCCTGCTTGATTGGATCCGTTTCGGAGTAATCAGCATTTTGTTCCTGGTTATCATGTGTTGCGTCAGCCTGTTCGTTCTCCATGTTTATTCTCCTGATGATGTGCCAGCTACTCTTTAACGTTTCCCCTGTTTTCTATCAAGGAAGAAACTCCGCGCAATACGGTTTTGGGCGGCAAAGCCGGAGCGGCAGGAACCTGTTGCGCGGCCAACATTTCTTCTTTCATTTGAGCAATGAGCATATTGCTCTCTTTTAAAGCCGATTTTAATTGCTCATTCTTCTGAAGGAGTTCGGAAATAATAATAGAGTTCAGCTTTTCAATGGAAAACTCTTCTTTAGTTGCGGAATTGATCAGTTTGCCCGTTGGTTTGACAGCGCCATCGGTGGAAAGGGCCAGTGCCGCGAATATATTGACTGGTCCATACATGCTGTTGTTGATGAGTTCAACCGTCCATTTCATTTCCAGTTCTTTAACTGTTTCCGGATGAACCCATTGTTTCTTGTCCAGAGAAATTTCATGATCCGGTGCAATTCGGCATTGCTCTGCCCATTTGCATAGCTCGGATAATTTAATGGGACCGTAAACAGTTTTGTCTTCAAGACGCAGGAACCACTCTTCTTCCTGTTCTTCGCGCGATTCAACGGGTGCGCCAGTTTTACGGCCTGATGTCGTTTCGTCCGATTGTTTCCGCAACTTCGCCAATTGCGTTTTTGCCCGATTCAATTCAACAACCGCTGATTCAGACTGTTTCTGTAATTCGGACATCTGCTTGCGGATGGCTTGACTATCATTTTCCGCCAGGGTTGCCCGGCTGGCAAGCTGTTCAATTTGTTTAGAATATTCCGTTTCCTTTGCTTTTCCTGCCTTTTCCGCTTCTTCTTTCACACGCTTGGTTTTTTCCTGCAAGTCGGCAAGGTGCTGTGCGAGATCCTTTTCTTTATCAGCCAACTGCGTTTGCATTGTCAGGAACTGCTTCCTTTGCTTTGTCAGTTCTTCAGATGCCTGACCAAGCATGCCTGACGATTCGTCGAGGTCCTTTTCCAACCGTGCTATCTTATTAGTGAGCCTTGTATGCTGAGCTTTTGCCTGCCTGGTAAGTTTAACTTCAAGCACCTGCGCAGAGCTGTCTTTCTCGGCGATCTCTTTCTGATGCAGAGCTTTGTTCTCTTCAATTTCTGATTGAATTTGTTTTAATTTGGCATCAAGATTCTCGTGTTTGCGGATGGTTTCATCCTGACGCGCTTTATTATTTGCCAATTCCTTGTCTTTGGCGGCCATGAGCCGGTCAAGCTCTTGAATGCGGTTCTTGAAAGAATCATTAGCCTGGGCCAGCTTTTCAATCTCAGCCTTATGCTGATTTACTGTGGATTCAAGGAGTGTGCGCGAGTCAGACAGCTTCTTTTGCGTATCAACGAGAGTGGATTCCTGTGCCTTAAGTCCGACATCGTGTTCTTTTTGCAGTTGCGTGATCTTATTATTGAATTCCTGCTCTTGTGTCTTCTTTGCGTCTTCAAGGTTGCGCAATGCAGTTTCGACGGCATCCGCTTTCTTTTTCATGTCGGCTATGTTACTGGTCAACAGCTGTTCCTTCGCCGATGATTGCTGTTCCGTCTGTTTCAATTTGTCAGTGGCATGTTTGATCTTTTCCTGATTGTCAGTCAACTGCTTTTGCAGGTCATCAATCCGCGCGACAAGTTGTGAATGTTCCGATTCAACTTGTTTCTTAAAATCGGCTTTGATTTTCTGTTCGCGTTCCTTCTGAGAGGAAAACAGTTTTTCCTGTAATGCCTGTAAAGCTTCAAGCTCTTTCTTCAAGGTGTTGGCACGGACCCGTTCAGCATCCAGCGATTTCTTGTATTCCTCACTTTTCTGCTGGAGTGTCCCCGTGTTGGAAACGTCTTTTTGAAGCATGGCCAGTTTTTGCTGTAAATCATTTTTATCCTTTTCAAGAGATACTTTTGTTTCTGAATGTTTTTCTTGCGCCTGTCTGGCCGTTTTTTCGAGCCGTTCGATTTCGGTGCGAAGCCTCTTTATTTCTTCTGTGGATTGAGCATGTTCTGATGGCTCAATTCTGCCACAAAGCCTTGCTTCCAGCGATTGTACTTTTCGGGCTGACGCGTCGGCTACAAGACGTGCCTGCTTTAATTCGTTTTGTGTTGTTCTTTCCGTTGTTGAGGCGGCATTCCTGGTTTCAGAATGCTGTTTCTTCTCCTGTTCAAACTCCTGCTTGATCGCGTTAAGCTGGCTGACTGCCTGTTCGGCGCTTTTTTGGACTTTTCTGCTTAATTCATCCTGATTGAAATCTTCCTTTTTTATACTTTTGACCAGATTAACGTGTTGTGTGTTTATTTCCTCAAAAGATTGTTGCGTATTCCGCAGTTTTTCCGTGATGGTTTGGTTTTCCGTCTGTAGTGCGTTAATTTGTCCTTGGAGATCATTTTCTGCTACTGAAGATTTTTCCCGCAAATCAGCATGAATTGATTGTTCTCTTTCTAATTCCTTTTCCAATCTATTGAATTCGTTTATCAATCGTTCGTAATTGGTTTGCAGATCCTGGTATTCGATATTTTTCTTCATGGTTTCGGAGGTCAATGAAGATACTTTTTTGTCCAGTTGTGTGAATAATTTTTCTTTTTGGGTCAGTGGCAGTGCTTTCTGCTCTTTTGACTTTTCTTTTTCGATTTTTCTCTTTTCGAGTTCCAGTTTGAATTTACTGGCCTGAACATGATCTATACGAGAGCAGATGACGTCTATTTTTTCGCGACTGGCTTCACCGATGGAGGAATATTGATTTCTTTGCTCGACGAGCTGCCGTTTCAAATCTTCCAGCACTTGGCTGTTTGTTTCGATAGAAGGCTGGTTTTGGGCATCTGTGGTTTTTGGTGTCGGGGATGTTGTTGGCGTTTTGTCGTGTAAAAGAGGCTTCAAGAGGCTTCTGGACGGGATAGATACGCCGGTACTGCGGTTGGTGAGATTCCCGGCAGGATCTATAGGTGTATTCTTCAGCAGATGCGGTGCGCCGAGCAGGTTAAAAGGTCCGAATGTTGATCCATCCTCCAGTTCGACGATCCAGATCATTTTCAGTTCCGGCAGATCACTGGCAGGCTGCCAGTTTTTTTTATCCTGTGAGAGCTGGCATTGCGGGCCGATACGTCCGTTTCCTGACAAAATTTCGAGAAGCGATTTGTCTATAGGGCCGTGAATCGGGCCTTCGGGCATTTTGATATACCAACCATGATCCGTAGGGTTGTTGGACATTGCAAAAGCCTCATTTGTTAAGCTCGATTATTGGCTTCATTGCTTTCGACTGGTTGTTGACCGTTTTGTTTAGCCAATTCCTTTTTTACCTTTTCCAGTTCGAACTCCAGTTGTTTTCTCTCGGTAATATTCGCGCATGATAACACCACTCCCGTGGGCGTGTTTTCCGTGTCAAGATTACAGGTGGCAAATATCTGTATTGCAACTTTGGTATTATCATTTTTGATTGCGTATGTTTCGATTGACCATGTTTGTGGATCTGAAAGCGATGTTTCAATCAACTGCTTAAGTGCGTTCTTGTCTTCCACCAGTTCGGTTATGTTTTTACCTGTAAGGACTTCCTGCAGCTGGTAACCCATAATTCTTGCGAACGCCGGATTAGCGTAGACGATATTGTTTTTCATATTCAATATTGCGATGCCGCTCCATGCGTTCTGGAGCGCGTTATGTTCGGTTTTCAGTGTTTCTTCAGCGTGTTTGCGGATTGTAATGTCGCGGACAAAGAAACTTAACTGCATGGTGCCGAGCTTGAGGTTGTTAACAGCTATTTCGGCTGGAAAATATGAGCCGTCTTTGCGAATGCAATAAGCCTGCAAAACAGTAAAACGTTTTTCTTCCAGATCCGAACAAAGCGTGTTTAACAGTGAATCGTTTGCGCCGGAGATGACGTTGGATACATGGAGCGTCGTAAATTCATTCTTTTCGTACTGGAAAAGTTTTGAAGATCGTTCATTGAAATCAACAATCTTGCCTGTCGGGCCGGTTACCAGGACGGCGTCATACAGGTACTGCAGGAAATCATGATACGTTGATCTTATTACGGCTTCGGGTGTTTTGCTTTTCGTGCCGAGATGCATGCTGTTCAGCATTTGTGTTTTGGGTTTGATTTTTGGTGAGGAAGCAGCTGGCGCATCCTGCAGGAGATTTATTCGCATTGTTTTGGCTACATCATCCATAAGCACTTATCCTCTTCTTTTCGTTGTATGTAAACAGCTCGTATCCATCCGTAGTAGCTTCCAAAACAAAAACACCACGCCGCAGTCACCAAGACGTTGACGCCCGGATGGGATGTTAAAACGATTCTTCATGCAACATATTTATCAGCATAACACTTATTTTCAGGAAAAATAAAGCAATTTGTAATCATAATTCAACTTTTTTTTACTGTTCTCCTGCAAATCGGGCATGGCGTTCGTCTTGACAAGCACGATGGCGTATCGCAGGATCACTGTTTCAGCAGTTTATTAAAGGGTTGTTGGCGAGGCAGGGCATGAATAAAGATAAAAAGGAATATGTTCTTCTGACGGATATGCTGTCCGAATGGATGAGTTACGTTTTCAGACAGGCTTATCCTGACAGTGAATATGACTTTTCAAGCATTGCTGTGGTTGACACAGCTAACCCGGAATTCGGTGATTTCCAGTGTAACGACTGTATGTCTCTATCCAGGACCATGAGAAAGGCGCCGCGCGATATTGCGCAAGATGTAATCAAGAACGCGGATCAACCGGAGTTTCTTGATTTTATGGATGTTGCAGGGGGCGGGTTCATAAATCTGCGCATAAAAACAGATTGGCTGGGTAGGTACATTGAGCAGGTTTTTAATGGTGACGATAGGCTTGGCGTTCCTATGCACGGTCGGAACAAGACGGTGGTAATGGACTATGGTTCGCCGAATGTGACCAAGCCTTTACATATCGGACATCTGCGTTCTCATAACATCGGAAGTGTTCTGGATCGTCTGTTTCGGTTTCTGGGTTACAAGGTAATTGCCGATAATCATCTCGGAGATTGGGGAACACAATTCGGCATTACAATAATGGGATATCGTAATTTCGGCGACCGTAACGCCATGACAGAATCACCGTTGCAAGAACTTGAGCGTGTATATGTGGAAAGCTACAAGAAATCACAGGAAGATAACAACTGGCTTGAACAGTCGCGCGCGGAGCTGGTGAAACTGCAGTCTGGCGACCCGGACAACCTTGCTTTATGGCATGAGTTCATGGATTTGAGCAGGAAAGAACTTGATCGTGTTTATAAGCGGCTTGGCGTTTCGTTTGACCTCGTGCGCGGTGAAAGTTACTACCAGGACATGCTGGCCGATACCGTCAAACTGCTTGAGGGAAAAGGTATTGCAGGGGAGAGCGAAGGCGCGACAGTAGTATTTCTCGAAGAAGAAAAACTACCGGTATGTATAGTGCGAAAAAGCGATGGCGGATATAATTACGCGACAACGGATATAGCCACGATCATCAGTCGGGTCAAAGAATTCAATCCTGACAGGATCATTTACATTACAGATGAACGTCAACAACTCCATTTCCAGCAGATTTTCACGATCGCACGCAGGCTTGGCTGTGCGACACAGCTCGATCATGTATGGTTTGGGTTGATGCGTCTGCCGGAAGCCACTTTTTCGACGAGAGAAGGTAATGTCATAAAACTGGAATGTTTGCTTGATGAGGCGGAGAAGCGTGCGCTGGATATTGTGCGTGAATCCAGTAAAGGGCTTGACCCGGAACAGCAGAATGAGGTCGCGCGCGCCGTAGGAATTGGAGCGGTGAAGTACGCGGACCTGAGTCAGAACCCGCAAAGCCTGGTTACATTCACTTGGGATAAAGCGCTGTCGCTGGAAGGGAATTCCGGACCTTATCTGCAATACGCGTACGCGCGAATTGCCAGCGTGCGTGATAAATATCGCGAACGCTTTCCCGATGTTGACCTTAATGTCTGTGAACTTAAATTATCAGAACCTGTGGAACGCTCTCTCGCATTGAAATTGGCGCGGTTCCCCGAAATTGTTGTGCGATCGGCACACGCTTTCAAGCCGAGCATATTGACGGATTATCTGTATGACCTGGCCCAGGCTTACAGTAATTTTTATCAGAATGTTCCATTTTTGAAGGCTGAAGAAGGAGTTCGGGAAAGCCGCGTGCGATTGTGCGGCATGATTGCGGCAGTTCTTCGCAAGGGCCTGAATCTGCTGGGCATTGAAACACCGGAAAGGATTTAATTGTAGACTGGAAGGAACGTCCAACTGAAAGTGAAAAAGTCGACAGGATAACAGGATGAACAAGGATTAAGATAAGACAAGATGGTTCAAGAAATCTGAATAAAATATTATTCAGATTTCTTGAACACCGTTCCTGATGGGAGACTGGACATGAGATTCAATGACCAATATTCTGCAAGGATTGACGAAACAACGATTAATTGTCCCCGCAGGGCAAATTTGGAACAAAAATTACAAGTTAAATGAGGGGAAAACATATGAAGCAAAAAATGTGTCTGGTTATTTTATTAACATTTTCCGTGGCCGCAACATTACTGGCTGCCGAAAAAATGATGAGCCTGCAGGTTCGGGACGGATATTTGCGCGCGGAACCGTCTTTTCTGGGGAAGATTGTCACTTCCGTGAAATATGCTGATCGATTCGCTGTTGTCGAAGAGAAAGGGCAATGGTCAAAAGTGACCGTGCCCGGATCAGGTGTTTCGGGCTGGATACATGTTTCCGCGTTGACTAAGAAGAAAATTGTCATGAAAGCGGGTGAAAAGGATGTGGAATTGGCGGCATCAAGCGGCGAGCTCGCGTTGGCGGGTAAAGGTTTCAATTCCGATGTGGAGGCCCAGTTCAAAACGCAGAATAAGGACATTGATTTCACATGGGTCGATAAAATGGAGAAAATGGTCGTGTCCCGCGAGGAAATGAAGGCATTCCTGAAAGAAGGAAATATTGTCGTACAGGAAGGAGGTGCGCGATGAGAAAGGCCACTCCCGCGATATTCTCAGCTTTTTTGATTTTAATTTCAGGCTGTAAAACGCTTGATACGATAACACGTATTGGCACTACTGTTGGCGTTGCTACTGGAACAATATCTGCCCAGGAAGCAGAATCGATGAATAAAAGCGTGTCCGCTGTCGGCAAAACGTTTGACAAGATAACGCCGGAACAGGAATATTTTATCGGACGCGCGGTTGCCGCCACTATTCTTAAAACATATGAGGCCTGCGACAAAAAAGAGGCCAATCAATACCTGAATCTCGTGGGGCAGGTTCTTGCCGCGGCTTCGGATAAACCCGAAACTTTCGGCGGTTACCATTTCCTGGTCATGGACACAGATGAGATCAACGCGTTCGCGACACCGGGCGGCTTCATTCTTGTCTCACGCGGTCTCTTGCGGTGCTGTAAAAATGAGGATGCGCTGGCCGCGGTATTGGCCCATGAAATAGGACATGTTCAGCACCTGCACGGGTTGCAGGCAATAAAGAAAAGCCGGCTGACCTCCGCGGCTACTGTTGTTCTGGCGGAAGGCGCGAAGACTTTCGGGCCGGACCAGGTGTCTGAATTGACCACGGCATTTGAAGGCACAATTAACGATATTTCTTCAACACTGGTCAACAGCGGCTACGCAAGAAAACTTGAGAAAGAAGCCGATAAAACAGCGATAACAATCATGAGCCGGGTAGGTTATAATCCCAACGGCTTGAAGAATATGCTTTTAGAAATGGCTAAACATTCAAGTTCAGATCAGAAAGGGTTCGCTAAAACTCATCCTGATCCCATGGATCGGGTGGCGGATATTGAACCTTCGTTGATAAAAGTTGGACCGGTTCAATCCGTTGCCGCCCGGAAAGCAAGATTCGAAAAGGCAATAGGTTCCATATAGTCCTCATGTCCAAAAAGATCATACATGGAATTATTATTGGTATAGCCTCATCGTGTGTTGCACTGTCTTTACAATTCACGGGTCTGCTCGGCTGGCTTGAAGGGCCGCTCTGGGATATGCGTGTTCGAATAATGTGCCGCCCGAGTCCTGCGGCGGATCAAATACGCATTATTCTTCTCGATCAAACCAGTCTGGATTGGGGCGAATCCGAAATGAAATGGGCGTGGCCGTGGCCCCGTATTGTTTATGAACCGATCATTAATTTCTGTAAACGCGCGGGCGCAAAAGCAATTATTTTCGATGTGTTGTTCACTGAACCATCGGAAAGAATTGAAGAGGATGAAATTCTCGGCACTGCGATCGGAGGCGTTACCGGTTTTGTGGCAACCGTTTTTCTGAGCAATGAACAAGGCAGTGACAAAGCATGGCCTGTCGGACTTGACGCCAAAACACCTGAAGCGAAAGGGCTTGCCCAATATCTGGCTGGAATGCGCGGCACGGAACTTGTCATGCCGCGTGCGGCCTTTCCAATCAGCGAGGTGGCCGATAATTGTGATATGCTTGGAAATGTTTATGCCGTGTCCGATGCTGATGCCACGATTCGCAGAATCGCGCCGTTCTGCGTTTTTGACGGACGCGTTGTGCCCATACTCGGATTGGCGGGATATGTCGCGCATGATCCACTGGCTGAAATTCAGATGGAAAACAATATCCTTCATGTGGGTGACAGGGATATTCCGCTTGATGAGCATGGGAAGACAATATTGCGTTTTCGCCGCAGGCCTGAAGGACAAGATAACAATAAAGTATACGAACAAGTAAATGCCGCCGCCGTTATTCAATCTGAATTGCGTTTGATGGAGGGTGGCCAACCTGCCTGTGACCCCGAGTTTTTCAGGGACACCTATGTTTTTCTTGGATTCAGCGCTCCAGGTCTTGTGGATTTGAAATCAACACCGGTAAACAGGCGTCAGCCTGGCGTGGAAATACACGCGACAGTACTGGACAACTTGCTCTCCAATGATTTTATTCGGGATACTGGTACGATGATGACGATAATATGTGCTGTTCTGTTCGCACTGGCTTCCGGAATTATCGGGCGAGCTTGCGTCAATTCGAAACAAGTTGTCTGGACTTTTATTGGCATGCTTTTACTTCCTGTGCTTCTTGGGCTTGCAGCATACTTTTGGGGTTATTGGCTGCAGATGGCTGTGTTGAACGTGGCAGTGGCGATCGCCCTGGTTTCTGCGGTTATTGTAAACTATTCTGTCGAAGGCAAAAAGAAACGATTCATAAAGAATGCCTTCAAGCAGTATCTCAGCCCTGCTGTTATTGACAAACTGCTTCATGATCCCGGCAGGCTCAAGCTTGGTGGCGAATCTCGTGAGCTTAGCATCCTGTTCTCCGACTTGCAGGGGTTTACCGGCATTTCTGAAGGTTTGAATCCGCAGGAGCTTACTGCCTTGCTGAATGATTATCTTACCGCCATGACCGATATCATTCTCGATGAAGGCGGAACAGTGGATAAATATGAAGGGGACGCCATTATAGCGTTTTGGAACGCGCCGCTTGATGTAAATGACCATGCTGAATGCGCTGTAAGAGCCGGGTTGAGATGCGGCAGGAAACTGGCGGAATTGAGACCTTCATTCAGGGAACGCGTCGGCAAGGATCTTTTCATGCGGGTAGGTGTCAATACAGGACTGGTGGTTGTGGGGAATATGGGGTCCCATCAGCGTTTCGATTACACTTTCCTGGGAGACGCCGGTAATCTCGCGTCGCGACTTGAAGGAATAAACAAACAGTTCGGAACGTACATGATGATTTCGGAAAATACACGTGAACGGATGGGCGACAAGCTGAAGACAAGGGAATTGTCCAAAGTGCGCGTGGTTGGCCGCAAAGAACCTGTTAAAGTGTTTGAGCCGATGTTTGAGGATGATCTCTTGGCACGAGACGAGATCTTTAAAACATTCGCCGAAGCATTGCAGATGTACTACAAGGGGGAATTCGGGCTGGCGTTAGACTTGTTCGCAACGATAGCCGATAGTGACGCGCCGGCCGCTGCTTACGTTAGAAAATGCAGAAACCTGATCGAAAACCCACCGGGCATATGGGACGGGGTTTGGGTAATGACGGAAAAATAAAGAATTTGTCCTGTCTTTGATATTACCGCGTTTCAAGCCGTGCGATAAGAGTTCTGATTTGATCCACAAGGTCCTGATTGTCATCTGTCTTTTCTGCAGATGATAGCGCAAGCGCCAGCGCCTTATGTGCTGGATCAACATAGTCGCCAGCAGCCAGGCTTCGGCCTGCTCTGAAATAACGGTCTGCGGCAAGATCATGTTTCTTCATGTTATCATAAACGCTGGCCGCGCATACTAATGCTTCAGCCATGTGATAATATGATCCCGAACCCCTGTGTATTTCGGCTTCCATGTCGAACTGAGCGGCTGCCGAGTCGGGCTTATTTTCGATCAGGAACAAACGTCCAGTCAGATGCGCGCTGAATGCCTGTAATGAGGTATTCGTTTTTTTGATGGACGATTGAACTTTCTTTAACTGCGCTGATGCTTCTTCCTTCTTGTTTAGATCACAATGCAGGCTGGCAATCATAAGGCGACACTGGATTGTCAGATTTCTATCGGATTTACCGATCATATCAAAAGCCGCCTGTGCGAGATCAAGCGCATGTTCTGTTTTTCTGTCAATTCGTGCGAGTTCGGACTCCAAAAGCATTATTCTTACTTTTTGCTCATTTGATTCTGATTCGGCGCGCATTTCCGGGATCAGTTCTTTTACGTAACGAATATTTCCTTCCGCGAGTAGACAGACGGCCAGGTTATAAGCGTTGCGTGTTATTTCCGCGGAATCATCGGCGGCACGGGCAAGATTGAGTTTCTTTTCGTAAATATCTTTCCGTTCTCGCATTTCTGCGGCATTGAATCCGAGCGGCATGAGGAATTCATCATCATCTTCAGTTTCTATGTGTTTACGTACAAGCCAGCTTTTCTGGAATCCTTTGACAAGCCTTGTGGTCTCTTCGAATGTTTCCGTTGATTCCGTCAAAAGCATATTGATCTTATTTATAGCCTGTTGAACGTCATTGGCCATTTCCCTGTCGTTCAGCACTGTTCCGGCAATACCCTTGCCCTGTTCAACACTTGCGGTGATTCCGTTAACATGATCGAGAATTTGTTGTACGTTTTCCAGCATGGGCAATACGACATCCTGGATATTTTTCAGGGCCCGTTGTGCTGTTTCCATGATCTCTTCATCTTTACTGCATATAATCGGATCGCCATCCGCTATCAGATCACCATTGCCCATTTCAATGTCAATGTAGGAATCTCCTGCTACGCCGAATTTCTTCCTGACCTTAGCTGTGGAATTCTTGGATACAAACTGCTTGAATCTGTTTTGAATGACAAGCGTGGTGGCAATGGATCCGTCCTCGGTAGGGGTTATTTGGCCAACTCGTCCTGCAAGCGTGTTCATAATTCGGACTTCGTTGCCTTCCTGAAGTCCGAATGAACCTTCTTCGGTGTTGAATGTGATATACAACGTGAACTTACCTTCCAGCCATCCCTGTGCGCGGCCGGCCAGAAAAAATCCGGTTAGCAGTATAACTGTTGCCAGAATAACAAACGTTCCTGCAAGTTCACTTGCGTATTTGAATTTGAACTGTCTATGCATTGTTTACTCCTCTAATGTCATGAATCATGATTTTTCATTTTCCCATTATGTATTGTATATCGTTTCGCGTGTTGCAGTCTGGTGCTTTGCCATATCTGGTGTTCAGATGATATCCATATTACTGCTCCGCCTGCGGTCAGTTGCGCCAGGACAAGATCGATCAATCGATCAAAATGAACGATGTTCACGCCCTCTTCCGGCTGTTCAAGCAGGACAAGATCCGGCTGGCCGAGGAACGCGCTTATCCATTCGTACCTTCGCAGAGAATCACCGTCAATCATGTCTGGATTTAGCTCTGGCACATGGTCAAGTCCTACCGCCGCAGACAGGTCGTTCACTGCCTTTCTTATTGTATCTTCGGGCAAGGCTGTATGGTGTCGTAAGGACAATGTTATGTTGTTATATATGTTCAAACTGCTGATCCAGCCTGGTTCGTGGAATACCCGTCCGATTTGTCCGCGTAATTGCGATTGAGCGTCCGGCGAGAGGTCGGGCCAGAGTTTTCCCAGGAAAGAGACGGTGCCTTCATGTTCAACAAGACCTTCAGCCATGTCGCAGAGGGGCAGGGGGATATGCCGGTTATCAGGTCGTATGAGCACGATGTCGCCCGGCCCGATCTTGAATGTGATGTCGGATAGGCATGCCATCTGATGTGAAACATGCTTCATCCTGACGTTTTTGAATTCTAAAATTGTATTAACGTATTCAGCCATATGTCAGTACCGAAACAATAACCGAGATAATCAACACCGCGGCTATTGATTTAACCACCCCTGCCGTCACGGCCCGCGGTATGTCTGTTGCCGCGCCGCGCACGCCCAATCCTTCTATACAACAGATAACGGCTGTTGTAGTGCCTGGTATCAGTGTTTTTGCACACAGGTTCATGATGTCACTGGGAAACAGTGTTTTGAGAATACTGTTGGCGAATAGGGAAGGATCGCCCGGCGTAACACCGAGTAAGAACCCGAATGCGTATCCGCTGACAAAGGAAAAGGATATGAACAGAATTGTCAGGCCGAAAACCGACACAAGCGTTCCGATTGCACGCGGCATTACGAGGTAAACCATGGGATCTATGCCGCGTGCTTCCAAAACATCAATTTCGTTTCTTACCCGCATGTACGCCAATTCGGCGGCAATAGCAGTGCCGCTTCGGCCGATAACAAGAAAATTAACCAGCAAAGGGCCTATTTCACGCGCTATAACCGTTACCAGAATATTACCCAGCATCGCTGATTGGCCGATCTTGCTTAACCATAATTGTACCTGTGCGACCACTGAAATGCCGGCCAGGGTGCTGATCAACAGGGTAATGCCTATGGCATCAATGCCTGTGAACAGGATCTGTTTGGATACCTGTTCACGTACCGGCCGTGTCCAGTGCGCGCGGCCTGCTGCCAGTCTTAAGATGCCCCATGTCACCATTGAAACACTGCGGACGGCATGCCACTTCTTGAGTGTAGGAGCTCCGATTGTCTGCATTATGTTCATTGGGCAAGATAAATCATTCTGGTATAACTAGTATTTATATTTGCTTCCGCCGACAAATTCACGCAAAAGCGAATCTCGCGGCAGACATGATGTATTACTCACAACCTTTATTGGTTTTAACAGTTCATAAACACGATTGGCGCGGATATGCGCGTCGAGCCTGTACGGATCGTTCTCATAACGATGAATAGATGCGGCTATGTATCGGAACAATCTGTGTTTGAGAATAGGCAGTTCATAGGGGAGCGCGCTGTTTATTATAACATTACTTTTGTTCACAAACGGTATGATGTTAGCAAATTCGCTCCGTCGCACGTAGTGCCAGTGAGTCAGAGTTTCCATGGGCTTCAGGTTCCTGTGATGTTTGTCCCTGATCATGCGGCGCAGTAATCGGTTGTCCGCCCATCGCATGAATGTGCCTGCTTCCGTTTTGAACTGACCAAGTGTTTCGATATAAACCCTGAATTTGGATTCATCCGGTATACTGCGAGTCATGTTCTCGTGGAGGCCGTGCAGACTGTCTATCAACAGGATCTCTTTTTTTAGAAGCCGTAATTCATGGATATTAAGATGGCGGATACCTGTCTTGAAATCATAATGTGGCGTTTTAATGGTCTTACCTTCCAGCAGTTTTACGAGATGACTGTTGATTAAGCCGAGATCCAGCGCTTCAGGGGTCTCATAGTTGCGGTCGCCAAACTGGTCCACAGGATGTTCGTCCAGATCATAGAAATAATTGTCCACGTTGATTGTTTTGATGCCAATACCGAAATGTTTCAGGCGCTGGGCGATTTTGATTGTGGTTGTTGTTTTGCCCGATGATGACGGGCCCGCCACGATGACTACCCTGATATTCTTAACGTTTGCCGCGATGAAATTCGCGGCCAGGTCAGTCTCTTCCGTATAACGGGCGTCGGATTCTCTGACCAGTTCGGGGAATTTGCCGCGAGCGATAAGCTTGTTCAGAGAGGAAACCGTATCGCATTGATGATCAAGATTCCAGCGTAGTACTTCATATATTTTCTTGTAGGGCACATTGTCGGTTATCTGAAATGAACATGTTTTTGCGGCGCGCGTCATTGCTCTATTGTGCCGGTAGATGATGTAGTTGCGCGCAATGCCGCTGAAACGGTTTTCCATCAGAACGCTTTCGACGATATCCTGTATGTCTTCCACGCTCGGAGTGGTGCCTGATGAGTAAGTTTTGATAAGGGCCTGCTCCACCTTGATTGCTGTTGAATTGGCAAGTGTCCGGTTTAATCGGCCGGTGGTCGCCGTGATAGCCTTGAGAATCGCCGTGGCGATACGGCTGCGATCATATTTCACAACACTACCGTCACGCTTTATTATTTCTTTAAGAGAACTTTTTTTCATAATGACAGACAGGCATATTATGTACATATGGGCTGGAATTCAATGTTTAGTATGAACTGATACAGTTGTTTCTGTCGTAATAGGCATTAAAAATTGCCAGAAAGAGGCGCATTTTGTAAATTACATGACTTGTTTTAAACACTGGACGGATGAAATATAACAGGGATAATACCAGAATTAAGGATGAACAATGAAAGTTGACGGCAAACATTATCGCACAATCTGGGTTGCTGAGAATAATGATAAGGTAATCAGGGTCATAGATCAGCGTCACTTGCCGCACAGGTTTGTCATCGAAGATCTGTGCACCGTGTCTGATATGGCCTGCGCTATAAGGGAGATGCATATCCGCGGCGCGGGTGTGATAGGAGCTGGTGCCGGATACGGTATGTACCTTGCCGCTCTGGAAGCGGCTGTGGCTAATGAGAATGATTTCATGACCGCTGTACAGAAAAGCGCGAATGCTTTAATAGCTACACGCCCAACGGCGGTTAACCTGGAATGGGCCGTTCGCCGTCAGCTTGCCGCGATTGCCGATGTTGATTCGATTGATGCCAAAATCGCCATCGCCCGCAGAACCGCAGATACTATTGCCGATGAAGATGCAGAGTGGGGACGCCGGATTGGTCTGAATGGTCTTGCTATTATCGAAAAGATCGCAGAACAGAAACAGGGCGAGCCGGTGAATATTCTGACCCACTGCAATGCCGGCTGGCTCGCGCTGGTCGATTACGGATCCGCAACATCGCCTGTGTATGCCGCTCATGATGCCGGTATACCGGTCCATGTATGGGTTGACGAGACACGTCCGCGTAATCAGGGCGCACGCCTCACTGCGTGGGAAATGCAGCAGAACGGTGTGCCGCATACCGTTATTGTGGATAATGCCGGCGGACATCTCATGCAGAACGGCATGGTCGATATGGTCATTACCGGCGCAGATCGCGTGACACGAATCGGCGATGTCGCTAATAAAATAGGCACTTATCTCAAGGCTTTGGCGGCATATGATAACGACATTCCGTTCTATGTTGCTTTGCCTTCGTCTTCTTTTGACTGGACAATGCGCGACGGTCTCCGGGAAGTGCCGGTCGAACAGCGGGATGAAAATGAAGTAAAATATATTCAAGGTGCTGTAGGCGATTCCATTGAGACGGTTCTGCTAACTCCCAAGGATAGTCCGGCGGCAAATTATGCCTTTGATATTACACAGGCACGGCTGGTTACGGCTTTTATAACTGATCGCGGCATTTGCGGGGCAAGCGAAGAAAGCCTCATGAAACTTTACCCGGAAGCACGGCAGTCATGATCATGTGATCTGCGTACTATTCGAATTCCAGGTCGAACAAATCCAGGATCCGATCAAGATCTTCGTTCGAATAAAAGTCCAGCTCGACCGTGCCTTTGCCTTTCTTGCCGTTCGCGTATGTTTTGCAAGATGTGATTCTAACCGCGGTGCTGAAATGGGAATGCAGTTTTTCCGACAGATAAGTTATATGACTACCTGGAATATCATCATGTGACGCGCGCGGTTTACGCGGCATTCTTCGTACTTTCTGGATAAGCTTTTCCAGATTCCTGACGGAAAGATTTTCATTTACAGTTTTTCGCGCGTATAGCAGTTGTTCCTCTTCCAGTTCCAGGCCTGATATGATTTTAGCATGTCCGGCAGTCAAGGAGCCGGCAGAAAGCATCGCCTTTATTTCATGGGGCAGGCTGAGTATGCGCATGGTATTTGTTACAGAAACGCGGGCTTTGCCGACACGTTCAGCAATTTGTTCCTGCGTCAGACCGAATCTCGTGACAAGCATCTGGTAACCTTCGGCTTCTTCCAGGATGTTCAGGTCTTCTCTCTGCAGGTTTTCGACGAGCGCCAGTTCAAGCGCTTCGCTGTCAAGCGCTTCTATAACAATAACGGGCACTTCTGTTAAACCTGCTTCGATAGAGGCGGCGAGTCTTCGTTCACCGGCTATGAGTTCGTAGCCGTCTTCTGCTGTTCTTACGATAAGAGGCTGGAGCACGCCGTGTTCGGATATTGATTGAGCCAGTTCCTGAAGTGCGGTTTCGTCAAATACATGGCGCGGTTGGAACTGGTTCTTATTAATTTTGTCGACTGATACGGTGAGCATACTGTTGCCGGTGTTGGCAGGCACCTCGGTTTTCTGATTGTCGTTATGGTCATTTATGAGCGCGTTAAGTCCGCGTCCTAATCCATGTTTGCGCTTTTTAGCAGCCATTACCTGATCCTCCTGGCATCTTGTTTAGATGATCCGTCGTTTTTCGGTTGTTTTCTTTATATCTTTCTCTATTTGCAGTTCTGCGCTCATTCCGCCGCCTTCTTCAATCAGGAGCCTGCCGGTAATAAGTTTGCCTCTGAAGTAACCGTTGGTTTTTATTACAGTTGAATCACAGACAAATGTTCTACCTTTAAGATCCCCTTCAACTGTAAGATTTCTGCAAATTACCTTTTGGGGTATATTAACCTTGCTTCCATTCCGGATCAATAGATCCTTTATGGTAATATTCGCCATGTTGAACAGGGCCCCTGGGCAGATCTCAAGCACGCTCGTTGCGTTTATGACGCTGTCCCTGGCGTCGCCGGCGATAATTACTTTGCCAGCCGTAATATGCGTGTTTTGAAGCAAACCTTCGGGTTTTATTTCAACTGTCCCGATAGTTCTTATAGTCCCCGACCGTGTTTTGTCAATAACATGGTTGGTAATATCAAACTGTTCACGGCATTTAGGGCAGAAAGTGGTGGTTATTTTACCTGTAAGAAGAAATTCATAACCGCATTGATAGCATGTAATGTCATGTTTGTCGGGCAGAATGGTGCTTCCTATGCGCGTTGCCGATTTGCCGGGCTCGTTGGTTTTCTGTTTTTGCGCTGGATCGGGAAGTTTTGTCCCGGAAGGCCTGGTACGCGGCTTATCGGGCACATGCCCGGAATGACGCACTGCCTGGATTGAGGAAAATCCATCAATGACCTTTGGTTTGTTTGACCGGACCACTCATTGCCTCCACATGCTGAGTGCCGACACGAAAAATCTCTTGCCGCGAGGCAATAGATGCCCCGCTTACTTCTTGCCGAAAAGACCGCTTGATCTTTCCTTATTATCTTCATCAGGAACAATTTCCTGTGCAGAAGACGGGGAATCGATATGCGTCTTGGCAGTTGACGTGCCGGATGGATTCACTTCAGATTTGCCCACAAAAGAAACACCATCTTCAACAGTTAAACGCTTTGCTCGTATATCTCCAATGACCTTTGCGGACGCTTTCAATTCTATGCGATCCTTGGCGGTTATATTGCCGTTAATCTGACCGTTTACGGTAATTGACTCGACAGTAATATTACCTTTCACATTGGCCGATGTGCCCAGCGTCGCGTTGCCCGAGCAGTTGATGTCGCCATTAAGTTTGCCGTCAAGCTGAATACTGCTCGCGCACTTTATTGAACCCGTGATTTCGACGTCTTCCGCTATGATCGTTTTTGTGTTTGTGTTCGTATTATTCATGCTGTTCATCTCCTTCTGTTGTAAGATCCGGAAAAATTCCGATAGTTAACCGCAATATCTCATACCTTCAGCGGCATATATCATGGATATATACCGGGTTTGTCCAATCCTGCTGTTTCCGGCAGATTAAACATAAGATTCATATTTTGCAACGCGGAACCGGCCTGGCCTTTCACGAGATTATCAATATAAGAGACCACCCTGAGCCTGTTTGTGTGAGTGTCAACGCTCACGACAAGGTTGCAGTAATTTGTACCCCGCACATGAATTGAACCGATTGCCGCCGCATGGTCGTAAACCCGTACGAAAACATCTTTCTCATAAAATGTTCTGTAAATAGCCGCCAGTTCAGACCCATCTATTCCGGTTGCCAGATTAGCGTAGAGCGTGGACATTATGCCTCGACAAACCGGGACAATCTGCGCTGTGAAAGTTATTCGCACATCCTTTTTGGCAAGCAGGGCGAGTTCCCGTTCAATTTCACATATATGCTGATGACCGGTAAGCTTGTAAGCGTTCATGTTGTCGTATCTGGCTGGATAATGAAATGCCGCGTTTGGGTTCTTGCCCGCTCCTGATACACCGGTCTTGCAGTCACAGATGATACTATTGTCTTCAATGAGACCGTTCTTAACTGCCGGTGCAAGACCCAATATACAGCTTACGGCGAAACAGCCGGGATTGCCGATAACCTTCGTGTTGGCAGTTATCTCGGCTCGATGCAGTTCCGGCAGTCCGTATACGGCATCAGATAAAAGCTGAGGTGATAAATGATCAGTGGATCTACCGATCCTGCCGGCATATTGGGCGTATGCTTCTTCAGAATTGAATCTGAAGTCGCCGCTGTAATCTACGATCTTAGCGCCTTTAGCGATTTCGCCAAGGGCAAGTTTCATTCCTACTCCATCGGGAGTGGCCATGAATACAACATCTGCTGGCCCGTTAGCGGATGCATCGGCCGGATCGATGATCGGCATATCCAGAAATCCTGCCAGATGAGGGTAGAGTTCACTGATTGGTTTTCCTGCGTTTTCAACGTCTACCAGAACACTTATTTCAGCTTCCGGATGTCTGGCAAGCAGTTCGGCGATACCTACACCGCCATATCCGCCGGCACCGATTATTTTAGCTTTTATCATAACCATTCCTCTTTTAAACAGGCATAAATTAAACTATGCATATACGCTGAGTTCGTGTCAAGCCTGACGCTGTGCAGATACAGAGGCTTGATCCAGCGGGAAGCGGCATCAATATTGGGATTGAAGACAGGAATGGCTGTTACTGTCGGTTGAGAAAACTCAAAATGCTTGTGGAATCCGGCTGAACTTGGCAATATGCGGATGATGCTGTATCGACATACTGCAAAGTCGCATGTTGCCGATTCGGCCAATACTGATGGTGTTATCCGCACTCGTAACAGGTTTTTCATGAATAATTCGCGCTAGCCACGCGCCGGACGGTACGCGGAAAACCACGCCCGGCTTACGTCCTACTTGTTTTAGGGCCTGAAAATGCCGCGTCAGTGGCGGTATTCGGTGCGGTGCAATATTAGTAAATCTATGGGTTTGCCATATTAGTGTATTTCATATATTCTTCCCAAAGTGGAATGTGCATATGAATATATTTGATATCAAACGTAAGCTGCGCAAGGAAACATCATACCTTACCGACGGCTGGAACCAGGTTGACAGGGAGTACCTGGAATCAAGGATGTATAATCTCCTTGGCGAATGGCAGAACGGTGGATCCATTCTGGAGCCGGATGTGGTGGCTTCTGCGGTCAAGTCTCTATGTGATGACTTCGCGGGTTATGGCCCGCTACAGGATTTTCTGGACGACCCGTACGTCAACGAAATAATGGCCAACGGCCCTTATAAAATCTACGTAGAAAAAAACGGCCATAAAATGCTCTCTTCGGCGAGGTTCGATGATGAAGATCACATGTGTTACATGATCAACAAGATGGTACATGCCACCGGCAGGAGAGTCGACAATGAGTCGCCCTGCGCGGACGTTTCTCTGCCCGACGGCTCTCGCGTCAATATCACTATCCCGCCGCTTTCCGTGGACGGTATCTCCATTACGATCAGAAAGCTGGTCCACTCAATAAAAACCTTGGAGGATATAATAAATCTGGGCACACTCGATGTCCGCATGGCAGAATTCCTTGTCGGATGCCTGCGCGGCAAGTTGAACATCCTTTTTGCCGGTGCCACAGGGACCGGGAAAACGACAACGATCAATATTCTGTCCCCCTACATAGAAGAAACAGACCGCGTCATTACCATTGAAGATACCCTGGAACTCAACATGGGCCCGGGCAATATAGTAAGGCTCCTTACGCGTCCGGCCGATGCCCAAGGCAACGGCTATGTGGGCACACGGTTCCTGTTTACGAACGCGCTTAGAATGAGCCCGTCCAGGATAATCCTCGGCGAGGTAAGAGGCGCGGAAGCACTCGACTATATCCAGGCACTCAACAGCGGACACAGGGGAACACTGGCTGTCCTGCATGCCGCTACGCCACGGGATTCAATAACGCGGTTGGAGACATTGGCCCTGTATGCCGGGCTGGATTTACCCAGCTGGTCAATTCGCAAGCAGATTGAATCCGGCCTGGATCTTATTGTTCAGCATGAACAGCTTCTGGATGGCTCAAGAAAGATCACCTACATTACGGAACTGGTAGGAATCAAAGATGATGAAATTGACCTGAAAGATATCTATCGCTACGAAATTGACGAACGCGATGCCGATCTCAATATCAAGGGACGATTTGTTGCCATGGGGCCGCCCACCTTCCTTTCTGATCTGGCAAAACTAGGCATACAAATGGATGATTCACTCTTCATATAATTTCGACCCTTACATTGTCCACACACACGCCAAGGACGGAATCAAGTTGGACAAGGATTTCAAGGAAATGCCTTTGGGCGAAGGCAAGGTGGATTGGGACAACTACCTGAAAGCCCTTGAAGAGATCGGTTTCGACGGATTTTTGACTCTTGAGCGAGAAGTCGGCGACAATCCGGACCAGGACATCGCAGAGGCGATCAGGTTCCTGGAAAGTAAGATGGCGTGAGTCTTGTTCCTCCGGCCTGTAAATATGCTCTCCAGTGGTCGTCCGCTTTTCATATAACCAAAGTCTTTGAATATGGCCAGATAGCTCAGAGTTCAATATGCCGACCGGCAGGTTCCATTATGTGCTCTTTTTTTGCGTGTCTTTTGTCCCGATATCGGATAGTTTCATTCAATGCATTTGCAAAATGATACAGCGGATTCGGTATGGGACAGCGCACGACGTCAAGTAAAAGACGGACGTCTGAGCATTATTATGCCGGCGCATAATCTTGGCCATGCTATTGCCCAAAACGTAGTTCATGTTCGTGACCTTTTTGCCGGTCAGCTTCCCTTTGAGATTATTGTTGTTGATGACGGCAGTACGGATAACACACGCTCGGAACTCAATGGCATGGCTGTTCAAATAAATGAATTAAAGTTGGTGATGCTCGATGTCAACAGCGGAAAAGGCGAAGCTTTGCGGCGCGGATTCGCGTGTGCGTTGGGCAATTATGTCCTATTGCTTGATGGTGATCTGGACTTGCCCCCCATACAGGCGGCAGGTTTTTTCAGTATTATGGAACAACAGGAAGCCGACGTTGTAATAGGTTCTAAGCGTCATAAGGATTCGATTCTGCGATATCCGCTTTCGCGCAAGATTGTCAGCAATATATATTATCTGTTGATAAAAATCCTGGTTGGACTGCCTGTTAAGGATACGCAGACTGGCATTAAATTGTTCAAACGCGAAGTGCTTGAATGGGTCTTTCCACGTATGCTTGTGAAACGGTTCGCGTTCGATCTGGAAATTCTTACGATAGCGCATGAGAAAGGTTATCGCGTAGCGGAAGCGCCCATCACACTGGAGTTCAAGGGAGATAAATGGGGATGCTTGCGTCCGTCAACAATACATCAGATCATGAATGATACGCTGGCCATCTTTTATCGAGCAAAAATCCTGAAGTATTATCAGCGGTTGGATGTGGATTCAAAACAATAGCCCGGGTTCAGCGCGATTCGGCTTTGCGCATTATTATTATGTGGCCCAGAATATACGCGCTCAGAACAATCCTTCTGATCATCATAACCCATATCGCGAATGTCAGTCGATTAGGTATAAGTTCATTTACACGTGTCCATGATGATTCACTTATATACGGCTGGAAAAATCCCCATCCCATGAAACTATACAGGATTATGATTTCGAGTATTATTGTTGGTACAAAGAACTTCATGTAAGAGAAGCGCCGGCATGCATTTTCATGGTTCATGTAAGAGAGGATTATGCCGTTCAGGGTTGTTATTATGCCAACACGCCATATCAGGAACGAGTAGTCGGCATAAATAGCCCACGCCGCGAGCAGTTCCAGAATATTCCGGCCGAAATAAAATAGCAGGACAACGAATATACTGCCGAACGTCATGATGGCAAGAGTTGATTGCAGGAGCATACTGCTGGTCCTCTCTCCTTTTTCAAAGCGTTCGGAAGTCAGTGAGAACATGAACGGAAGTAAAGCGGAGCTGGCGTAGAACGGGATGGCGCCGAACGCGACGGCTATATAGTAGCCGGCAGAATCCATATGAGATGTGAAGTTCCGGATAGCAAGCGGCGCAATGACCTCCCCGAATCCGATCACCAGTCCCATAAAGGCGGCATGCCTGCAATAATACCACATCTCTGGCCAGTGCGATCTGTAACTCGTTGTCGTTATATCAGGACTCATGTAATCACGGACGCATATGAAAAGAAAAGCGACAGAAGCTATAATGCCGATTAAATTGGCAGTCAGATACCCCGA
The DNA here is from genome assembly GCA_032123435.1 of Verrucomicrobiota bacterium. Taxonomy (GTDB): domain Bacteria; phylum Verrucomicrobiota; class Kiritimatiellia; order UBA8416; family JAQBFJ01; genus JAQBFJ01. The sequence goes on along the minus strand of JAQBFJ010000164.1, from coordinate 18,200 downwards.
GAGGCTGAATTGATGAATCAAAACAATCATCAGGCCTAGTTTTATGCCCGATGCTACGAGGTTAGACAGGATCAGCGGCCTGAAGCGCATTAGACCTTGCGCGGCGTATCGCGCTACTGGTTGCCAGCAGGACGCGATCATTGTTGCGGCCAGAACTCTGATAACCCACGGGTTCTCGATTTTGAGCCGTACCTGAATGAGCGGTTCCAGCAGGAACAGAACTATGGTCAGTATTATCGAAAGGCCCAATGCAAGCATGCTGGTGTCGCGCAAGAGGGCCTTGATCTGTCCCTTTTCTCCGCGCACACTGAAGGTGTTGAAATACTTAAGCGCTACCGTTAGAACTGCCGTCATTGGGATGCCGGCCAGCACTATTATATTGGTTAGCGGGAGAACGGCACCAAGACTGTCGGGGGAAATGACGGATGGGACCAGAATGGCGCCGATATATATGTTAATCAGGTCAACAATCCGGGTTGTGCAGAACTGCACGGAACTGTACCACCATAACGGACTTAATCTGGATTTGATCGCTCGAATGAAGCTGGGATAACGAATAGTACTGTTCATGGCAGATCTATGGTGCGCCTCAAATAAGCTGTTTCCCGGCCCTTATGCCAGTCTGTCCAGAGACGGCATATGTAACCGGAGGACTGCATGTTGACAAGAGCATTGGGGATAAAAAGCCAGTGAGACATCTGGGGAAACGTGAAGCCGGTCATAACTGAATCCATCCATGCTATTTCAGGATCAGTTGTTCCAGGCCAATCGGAAGGTTTTTCTTTGGCGCATGTCCAGCCGGAAGGAGCTCGTTCATTATCGGGGTCGGTACTGCTGGTAAGGGCCAAATTGCCGCGATGTGTTCTCAGGTAAAGCAATATCTTTGGTTCCGGCTGTGTTGGGATCAGCTCTAGCGCCAGTTCATGCGAACCGCTTTCCATTTGCAGTTTGATTGTTGATAGTGTGTCGGGGTTGTTTCCCTGGCTGACGAGTTGACGATCAATGTACAGCTTAAATTGTCCGGTCATCTGTACGCCCAATAATGCGTTTGAATTTGATTGATGATACCATGTCAGGATCCGAGCCTGTTCTTCGGCCATGGTGCCCTGATATTTATCAGCTATTTCCTTGTATGCGTTACTTATAGATTCGGTATATCCTTCAACAACTTCGCGATAAGCCGTGGCACGAAGTTCATACAGGGGCACAAAGGGCGTGTTTGAATACCGTTCCGAAATTTCATTGCACCATGCAATTGCTTCCTCTAAATGGCCAATGCGTTCAAGTTCGAATAATCCACACATTGTGGCTCCGATCTCAAACCGGTCTTGAGCCGGATAACGCTGATTGATGGAGCTGAGGATTGTTCCCGCCGAACCAGGCAGGGACTGATACCAGTAAACGACGCTGGACATGTATCCCTGAGAATGATTGCCGTGTCCGAATTCGAAAGCGAAACGGAAATCCTCTTTGAAGTCGATTCTGTCGGGAAGGTGTATGCGATATTGCGCAGTTCGCATGGCTGCCTTTTCTAGCAGTCCGTGCAGTGGCCGTGTAAATAATCCTCTCCCATAATACCAGCCGGCGTTGAAGTAATCTTCCAATCCGGTGCCGCGCATGGATGGCAGTGCTTCTCCGTCCCGGTAAATCGATTCATCAGCTTCCAGAATGTTCCATGAACCATCGGTGCCAATGGAAATGAGGTAACATCCGACAATGTGACCGGAGCCCTTTGTTGAGGCAAGGACGAAGGGAAGCCCGGTTCTTGAACTCTGGTTCCATGCAGCGTGAAAATAATTGCATGGTTTCTGTATGTTGTTTGGTTCGAAGGCATAACCATATCGCACAATAACATGGGAATCGGATTCATTACGGATTGTTCCAACGGCCGATTTGTTGAACGGCATAGGAAATCGACATATATATTTTCCGTCAAGATAGGCAAGGGGATTGGACGCGAATTCGCGGTTGCGAAGTCCGTTAAGGAAGAAATCGCCCAACGGTGTTTCAACACTTGGCTTCGGATTATCTTCCCAGGTTATCGTCATGATCAGTTGGCGCAGTAATTGTGCCCTGGCCAGTGCGGACAGGTTTTCATCCGTTTTTATTTCCATCCATAATGTTTTTACGATTCCGGGCTCCTGCAGATTCAGCCATTGTCCTGTATCACCAGGAGAGAGTTGTATTTCTTCAGCCGTTTTGCAATGTGACAGGGCGTTACGTGTTTCCTGTTCTGTATTTTCCCATACTTTGGCAACAGCCTGTATTTTCTCCAACTGTGCGGTTGAAAGAACTGCTGGGAATGATTCCACCCGTATATTGTCAGGGAAGCTTTCGTAGTTAACGTGATAGTAGGCTCTTGGCAGATCGCCTTCCGGCACGGTGATGACAATTTTCAGTGATTTCCCGTAAGGGAAGGGAAGGTAGCAGTAACAGCCGCTGCTCGATTCGCAGCAAAGCGGGGCGGTGAACGGGAACTGCTGGTTTTTCAGAAAGAGTTCACCATAGTTCCGTTTGAAGCGGGGTTCTTTTTCTCCGTCAAAATAGAGGGATACCACCAAATTGGTGGGCATACCTGTCATCCATAACCGGCGTACCGCGCCGGGCCCCTTTAAATCGGCAATAACAGCCTGCCGTTTGGAATCAATGTTTGCAAGCTGATCCCAGTCGTTATTACCGCCTGACCTGTCGTAGCTGGAAAGCATATTCATATGGCCAAGCGGCGTTTCACAGAAGATGTTTACATTGGTCAAATCGCTTAAACATGATTCAAGAGTTATGTCCGGGGCTTGCTGTTTGGAGCATGACGTGATCAGCGTAATGGCGCATAATACAACACCAATCAGGAAAACAGCCAGAATATTAAAGAGTTTTAAATCTTTCATATTTATTTAACTACCATTATTGTTGATGAATTGTCCATCATTTAAACATGGGGTATATGAAATAGCATGGAGGATCCGGATTATAATCACCTTACTTCAGGCAGTCTCATTGGGGGCTTAAAGCGTTTGGCTTTACCTATATTTGTTGGCGCTTCCCTGCAGAATGTTCAGAGTCTTATAGATCTTTTCTGGGTAGGCAAACTGGGCTCATCTTCCGTGGCTGCTCTGGCTATTAGCGGAACGGTGCTGATGCTTATGCTTCCTGTTGTGATGGGTATGTCAGCCGGAACGGTGGCATTCATATCGCGTGCAGTTGGCGGTAATAATTATGATGACGCGTCAGATACGGCTGCTCAATCGATAATAATGGCGGTTTTCCTTGGAATAGGCGTGGGAATGATCGGCTGGGCGTTTGCCGAGAAACTCTGTATTCTGCTCGGCGCTTCAAGCGAAGTCGCTGAGTTGGGTGCGTCATATCTGCGTATTTCATTTCTTGGAAGTTTCACTGTTTTCGTGCTGTTTCTGGGCAATAGCGCGTTACAGGGCGCCGGCAATGCGGTTGTTCCTATGCTTGCAATGATTCTTGCGAATGTCATTAATATGATTCTTGATCCGGTATTTATTTTCGGTCTGCTGGGATTGCCGCGCATGGGAATCAAAGGAGCTGCCCTTGCAACGGTATTGTCACAGACCATTGCCGCGTCGCTTGTGTTCGGCATGCTCTGCAGGGGAGTGGCAGGTATTAAGGTCAGACAATGGCGGCTGAAAATTTCGCTTGCGTGGAAAATATTCAAGGTTGGTGTACCGAGCGCCGGCCAGATGCTGTCACGCAGTTTGATGGCGCTTGTTCTGATCAGGATTGTTGCGACTTACGGCATGGAATCGGTTGCTGCTTATGGGATAGGCATGCGTTTTCACATGATAATTCTTATGCCGGCTTTCGCGCTTGGCAACGCGGCGGCGACAATGGTCGGTCAGAACTTAGGTGCGAAACAGCCGGGCAGGGCGCAGACCGTAGCGTGGCTGGCGGCGTTTATTGACGCCGGCATTATGGCAATATCGGCCGTTCTTGCGTGCTGGCTGGCGCCGGCGCTTATCAGTATATTCGATTCGAATGAAGAGGTTGTAAAAATAGGCGCATCTTACTTGAGAACAGTTTCGCCTTTTTATGTGTTTGTGGCATTTGCGATCGTTTTAGGTCGTGCGTTACAAGGCGCGGGTGACACAATGTCGCCAATGATTCTTACTGTACTCTGTTTATGGGGCATTCAGGTTCCACTTGCCCTGTATCTGCCCGGAATTTTTACCGTGCCGACCCAGGGTGTATGGTGGGCGGTGGTCATAGCCGTAACTGTTCACGGGATCATGGTTGCCGGCTGGTTCCTTTTGGGCCGCTGGAAGAAGAAGAAACTTTAAAACCCGCATATTGCATGAAGAAAACCGGGAGAGCATGGCAAAAAGAATGGAACAGCTGAAATTGCAGCCGAAATGTAAATATGCCGTTATAGCACAGATTGTGTTGGCAGATCCGGCTGGAAAACTGTGTCCGGTTTTCTTTACCAAAGGCGAGCCCGGAGCACGCAATCGCCTGCGTTCTGCGACGTTCGGCATAGATACTATAGCCGAACATCTGGCTCCTTGGCGCTTACGCGCTCTGAACTCGTGCAATAAGCGGGTTCACTGATCTATCCAATGTCTTTTTCCCTTTTCCATTCAACAACGATCTCAGGTTCCGTCTGCTGAGGATTATTGCTCATATGTTCCGCTTGATAAGACGCATGTGTCGGTGTCTCGCTCTATTGTTTTCTTTTCCCCTCCTGCCGCTGTTGAATCATAAGGGCGCCGCCAAGTTCACCGGTGCCGGTTTTCTCTAGATCCGTCCACAAGGTGCCTTCGCCGGCGTGAATAATGTTGATTGTCACATTGGTGTTCAACTTCTGGGCAAGCTCCCATAAACCGTATGCCACAGGATCATCAAAAGCTTTTGTTTTCAGCTTGAGTCCGTTTGCCTTTTCACCTTCCACCATTTTCAAAGCGTGGGCTTCAGCCTGCGCGAGCACTCGCACGGTGTTGGCTTCAACACCGGCGGTATCCTTGGCAATTTCAGCTACAGCTCGTTCAGCATCCGCTTTTATTTCCGCAACCTGCTTTTCCTGGTCGGCGACTATTTCGGCCCGTAGTTTCTCTGTCTCCTTGCCTACCTGCTGACGTTGCTGATCGATCAGCGTTAATTGCGTGTTAAGTTCAGCTTCCTTTTTGGCTGTGTTCTGCTTCTCCATATTGGTCAAGTTCTGCTCTATGGCGATGCTGGCCTGCTGAATTGGATCAAGTATTTGAGCCGGCACCTCGACATGACGAATCAGCGCGTTATGAACCACGATCTGTTTTTCGCCAAGAGTGGTTGCAAGAGCGCGTGTCAGCTCGTTCTGGAATTTCTCGCGGCCTTCACCAATGATAAAATCCTTTGCCCCATATTCAGAGCCCTTGTTTCGGGAGATGGACGTTATCTGGGGCATGATTATCTTATCGACCAGCGCGGGCAGATCACCGTATTGACTGAAAATTCCGGCAATTTTGTCCGGCATCAACTCTATTTCAACAGTCATATCGATACTGATCTTGAATCCGTCCCGTGATGGAAATTCCACGAATTCAGACAATTCGAACGTCTGCATGGAATCTTCCATCATAAGTTGCCGGCTGGCTCTCTGCGTCTTTTCCATTTTGCCAGACTCGGGTTTCTTTTCTATGCGGCGGAACGATTGAACATTTTCCTTGAGATAATCCATGCGTTTTTTCTTCTGATCCAGCAGAACTTTACTTTGCAGTGCTTCCATCGGCGCGCTTTGTGATTCCAATTGGCCTTTTGTAATGATCTCGCCGCCGTCTTTGCCGAGGAGCGAGACCTGATTGATGCCGACTTCAAGAACATCCGTCTTGAATTCTTTGGGATTAATGTAATATAAGCCGGGCTGAAGAATGTCCTTGCGAACGCCCTTTTCGCCCTTCTGCGCGTACTGGTTATTTGTGATCTGTTTGCCTGACAGTGAAGTAAGCACTCCGGCATAACCGATGGGGATGCTGATGGCATCAACAACATCTATTTGATATCCATACGGGTTGAGCCGGTACTTGCCCGGCCCGAGAACTTTCCGCCATATTCCTTTCTGATTTGGTTCCGCGAGAAACTCACCTTCAGGAAGTTCTTCTCCTATTTTAGAAGTAACTATTCCTACTTTCCCGGGCAATATGGTAACCGTTCGTACTATATCCCGTTTGTACATGATCGGATTGAGGAAATGCCTTCCTTCTCCGAGTACGTCTTTCTGAATGCCCTTTTGGCCTTTTCCTGCAAGAATCTGGCCTGGAGGAAGAGGCTTTCCATTGTTCGCGGTGACAATAGCCATCTCATCCGAATCAACATAGAACCTGCAGAACCCCCATGTCCATATGAACCAGACCGCGAAGATGGGAATGAATAAAGCGAAAATAATGTTAGGTGTTTTCCTCATCTCGACACCTCCTTTCCTGGAAGGTAGGGAAGGAAGACTGCGCCCAGCCCTTCTTTATCATCACTGCTGAGGATGGAGTTAATATTAGGTCCTATCCGTTGATAGAACAGATACTTGGCGAGATTCATTCCGTTGTCAAAAGCTGACACCTGATCAGACAGTACCGATGCTTCTGCTGTGTTCTTTGCGCGGATAGCGTCACGTTGTCCTTCTGCCCGGAGCTGGATGGCCTCGGATTTGAAGGCCGAAGCCTGGTAGTTTAATTTCTGAACTTCCAGATCCTTTCTGGCCGCTATGATTTTAACTTCCTGGCCCTGTTTTGCGCTGATTACCGCCAGGATTCTGGCGGTATCCGCCTCTACACGTTCCGTATTCTGAATGGCAAGCATTTCCTGTTTGACTAGTTCAGCCTTTGACTTGGCCTGTTCGAGCTGTTGTTCGTATTTTTTTGCTTCCTGTACCGCCATCTCACGATCTCTGCTTATGCTGGCGATCGCGTCCGGAACAATTATCTTGCGGATCAGCACGGACTTGATTTCAACACCCCAGTCCTTACTTTTTTCCGCCAGATGCAGTTCAAGATCGCTCTGGAACTTCTGGCGTGTTTCGCCGACTATGAAATCAATTGCCGGATGCTTGCTTCCTTCAATACGGCTGAACCCGCGCGCTCTGGGCAGTATCACCTTTTTGATGATGTCGTCCATATCGCCGACACGATGGGTTAGAAGGGATGCCTTGTCTCTGGCCAGTTTGAACTCTATTGTGCCTTCGACATCAACGGTAAAGCCGTCGAGGGTAAGAAATGAAATTATGTCCTTGCCGCTCATCTCGAAGCGCTGGCTTTGCAGATTTACCTCAATGATGCTTACCAGGTAAGGATTAAGATAATATGTTCCCGGATCAAGCACATTGGGCAGAACGCCTTTCATATTCTTTTCAACGAGAAAAGTGTTCATTGATTCGGCTGGCAGGTCGTTATTCAACACATCGTTGCCGATAAGAGAAACGATTACTCCCACATGACCTGGTCGTATGTTGATCGCATCAAACAGAGCTACGCTGTAAGCGTAAGGATTAATACGGTATTTGCCCGGTCTGAAAACATCGGGCAATATGCCTTTTGTTCCTTCTTCAGCTATTATCTTGCCGGGCGGCAGATCTTCCCCGTAAAGCCGTGTTGCCACACCCAGTTTGCCGGCCGGGATATCGGTTATGGTATGCATTTTCCAGGCCCATGTATAAGGGTTCTTGAAATAACGGCCTTCAGAAAGAACATCAAGTTGAATTCCCTTCTGCTTTGGATCAAGCGCCAGGATCCAGCCTGACGGCAGATCTTTTCCTGTTTTCTTAATCAGTATCGCCAGTTCACCGGATCTGGGTTCAATGCGGCATCCGAACCATATGAAAAGGGGAATGAACATAAGTATGACCAGAAAAAAGAAAATGCCTGATGTCATACGACGTAATACAGCCAGATCAGGCGGCTTGATTCCGCCCACACCATTATTAAGATTCATTTTAATCTCCTGTTAATATTGAATACATACCGGACAAGACAAGTATGTTAATCATGAATGATGATTCTTGCAAATGTTTATTTAGCCTGAATTAAGGGCGTTATTGCGCTCAGAACATAACGGGCCGGACAGCGCCGGTCCTGGTAAACAGGATTTGCACTGAAATTTCCGATTTGGGCAACTGTAGAATCTGCGAAAGCGCGTCACGATAAATAGACATTTGCGACCTGTGCCTGACAGTTCGCTGGGTCATTTGCTCTTCAGTGGAAACGATGACACTTTTGTAATCAAGTATAACGGCACTGACAGACTTGCCGGCGGAATTCCTGATGATTGTTACCCGGTCAAATGTGCCTGAAATAAGTTTACCGTCCTTTATTAGCTCAAACTTTTTTTCACGCCATAGTTCGACACTGCCGTTTTTCAGCAATGGTTTGGAAAGAGCTGATATTACTTCCGGTGTGTTTATGGAATTAACGAACTGTCTGCATGCGTCCTTCTTTACATCGGCCGAATCGTGTGATGCATTCTGCCAGTCTTGAATAATCTTTTCCATATCGGCATTTTCAATCCATTCGACCTGTTCAAAAAGCGCGTGAACGGCCAGACCGAAATCCCGTATCTTGCCCGATTCGGCTTTGAAAAGAAGCGAAGCGTTACCCTCGAAGTTTTCTGTTTGGGATGGTTCAATGTGCTCGAGCCTTTTGCGGGTCGAAGGCTTGGCCGGAAATCCGGCTGTTAGCAAAGCTGTTTCACGGCCCAGCCGGTCAGCCTGGTCGACAGCAGGTATATTCTTGAACCATTCGCGGGTACCTGTTTCATAGGCTTTTGTATAGTCACTGCCGCCAATGGATGTTGTTGAACCTTTGAGATCTTTTGTTGCTCCGCATAAACGCAGTTTAAGAAGTGTCGCGGGTGTAATGGTTTTTGCATTGTCTCCCGGATAACTTGTAACCATGTATAACGCGTGTTTTGCACGGGTCATGGCGACATACAAAACGCATAATTCGTCAAAACAGGATTCCTGATCAGCCTTGAGCAATTTTGTCGATAGAACGGGGTCATATTCCGCAATGATTCTACGCGGCATTTTAAGAGCCCAACTTGATGTTCCGTCTGGACTGATGATTATTTCAGGCGTGCTTTTTGTCATGTTTTGTTTCTTGTCCATGAGATCGGGCAGAATAACAATGTCGAAACCAAGCCCTTTTGCCTGGTGTATTGTCATTACCCGTATGGCGTTATGGGCGGCAAGATCATGTGTGTCATAGTTGTCAATAAAACGCAAAAAAGCATTGCAGTCCGGGTTGCCGGTCATATCAAATTCAGATGCGGCGGCAACAAGGTCGGCCAGCCTCTTGCGGCCGAATTCGTCAAATCGCGCGCAGTTATCAAGTCGTGCGCCCCAGTTGCGTATGAACTCCTGCCAGCCGTGCAGTTGTATTTCTTTGAGAAGCGCTTTGGGCAGAGCTTTACGGTCCAGTCCGGCATTTATAACGCATTGTTTTAACGGACTCATCTGCAAGTGGCGCCATGCGAACATGTCGCCCGGATGCGCCGCATACTTGATCAGGGAAAGCATGCTCTGTACAACCGGATTATCCTTTATGGCGGCTTTTCCTTCATGAACCACCGGCATGCCGGGACATTCGCGTCTAAGCACATCAACCGCTTCCTTGCCTGCATCATTCCCGCGTACAAGGACAGCCGTTGAAAGTTTGCGTTCGGTTGGATCAATTTCGCGCAATATGGACGCAACAGCCTTATAGCGGTCAATGTTGTTTGGTTTCTTATTCTCGTCTGTAGGGATTGGTTCAATAAGTGTCGCGTATCCGTCTTCAGGTACATGATCTGGCTCAATTTGATGTTTTCGCCATGCCTCCTGCCATTCATCTATCGCGCCGGTCGGCAGGCCGGTTCCGGTTAAATCTTCGAATACAAGGTTGACTGTATCTATTACAGGCTGACATGAACGATATGAACGGTTAAGTGGAATCTGTTTGATAAGGGTTGGATATTTGTTCAATACGTTACTGAATAATCTGTGGTTTCCGCCGCGCCATCTGTAAATGGCCTGCTTGATGTCACCAACATAGAAAAAACTGCGCTGACCACTGTTATCCTGCATTATTTCATCAACCAGATTGTGAAGAACTGCCCATTGCAGGTTGCTTGTATCCTGGAATTCATCAAGGAGCCAGTGATCAAGTTGGCAGTCCAGCCGGTAATCTATGTAAAGTCTGCCTTCAGTCTGCGGCAGGCGACTCAGGACATTTCCAGTGCCGTATGGGCTGGATCGTGTGAGCAGATGCTGGGCATCGGTAAATGTCAGTTTGCCGGTCAGCCGTGTCATCATGCTGTACAGGGCTTCGTATTGAGCAAGTATGCGGAACAGTCCTCGGGATTGTTGAACAGATCGATTCAGTTCTATGCCCATTATGTGATTAAGAAGCTGGTACAATATCCTGCCTTCATTGCCGGTAATGCTGAATTCCTTTTTGCCATAGGCAATAATAGCGGATCCGTTCTTAAGATCTTCCATGTGAGCAAGGAGCCTGTCAAACACGATATTGGTATCCATGTTGTTGTCCCACCGGGAATATTCGTCATAGCCGCCCGCGAATCTTATTATTTTATTCAGGCTTGCGATCATCTGTTTGGGGTAGGGGGCGGAATCAAGCCAACTGATCAGTTTTTTCGTGGCATTGCCGGGCTGTTGCATCTTTGCGGACAGCGGTGAGTTATCAGGCCATATTCTTTTCTCATTGCCCCACGCGTTTTCATCGGGCAGTTCAATGAACGGTTGCCTGAGTGTGTCGATGAATTCATTGATCAGAGTATTGGAATTTTTTTCTCCAGCACCAAAAGTAGCCAATTGGAACGCTTCAAGGAACCTGTTTTGGTCATTCTTGTTTGCGAAACGGGAGTCAAGTATTACGTTCAAAACTTCCTGTTTCATGTCATTGGCGCCCTTGTTTGAGTCATCGAACATCTGGAAATCTACCGGAATTCCAAGTTCTGTTGGAAACGCGCGTGCTACACCCACAATGAAGCTGTCGAGTGTGCCTATATGCATGCGATGCATGTTGTCGACGAAAATACGGAGAAGCGACAGGAATGCATCCTTGTTCATTCCAGATTTGCCGATAAGTTTTGCTGTTTTATCGGCATTATTCACGCAGGACGCCGAGTTGGCCAGATTCTTGACTATGGATTCAAAAATTTCGCCAGCCGCCATGCGCGAGAAAGTGAGGGCGCTTATGCGGTCGGGCGAGACATGATCCGCGAGAAGTCGTATATAACGGTGCGCAAGCTGGAATGTCTTGCCTGAACCTGCGGATGCCGATATGGCAATATGGTCAGGATTGTTTCCGGTTGTATTGTTCTTATGCCCTTTATTCATGCGGCAAATCCAGCTTAACGCATTTCATTTATTGTTTTCCTGTAATCATTTATAAATAAATTTTCGAAATCGTCATAACTTACCCGTTCGGCAGGCGGCCAGAACCTTTGTTCACGGATTCCGGCTATTATATTCTCGGCGCACGCTACGGCTGATTCCAGAAGAGCATCAGTAAACTCTTCCCATATATCCAAACTTGTATCACTGACCGCTTTAGGCAGGTTGAAATAAGCCGGCGCTACGGACTTGTGCTGTGCTTCCTTCTGTTGAAACAGGAAAACGTAAAGAGGCAGTTGAAGATCTGCCCATCGTTTCACCTTGCTGTTAACACTGATTTTAGTGAAATCGCGTGTATCGGGTCGGCAGTTTTCCAGGTGTTGTTTTTCGGGTGTGTTGGATTTGTCGGAAGTTTTATAATCGATGATTCTTATTATGCCGCTGTCCTGATGACGATCAATCCTGTCAATAATGCCGTTGATTTTCATGCCATTCAGTTCGGCGCTGAATTTCTGTTCAGATTGAATAATTTCCCATCCGTTTCGTGTCAATTCCACCTGATGGTGTGCGACGCCGCGCAGGCGTTGTTTTGCGGCATTCAGAGCGATGATTGCGGGCAGGGAAGGTGTTGTGCCCAGCTTTTTATTAACCCATTCTTCCGCGTGCGAACCCAGAAAAGCGGCTAATTCGGTTTCATTTTCGGAGCGCGCCATTTCGGGTGTATCCGCCATTGCTTTTAACGCCGCGTGTACCATTGATCCGAATTCCAGCGCGTCCATGCTGCTTTTTTCGGAATCAAAAGGATCCATTTTGAGAATATGTTTTAAGTAGAACCTGAATGGGCACATTAGATAATCCCGAAATTTGGTTACGGAAATAGTGTTAGGTGTCAGCAGATTGGCGGGTACGTCATCCGGCGCTTGGGGGTCCAGCTTGAAAGTTATTGTTGATGGAGGAGCGAACCAGTTTTCAATGATAGGGCTGAATAATTTGTCGGCACGGGCCGGCAGGTCGGCATCATTACACCTGAACAGGATGCGTGATGGTTTCAGCGGATCGCCCGTGCCGCTGGTTTTGCCGACGATAAAACATACGCGTCCGTTCTTCTTATGCGATTCCAGAAAGCCGCGGGTCAGAAAAATGTCTCTGGCGAATCGGCCGGCATTATCGCGCAACCCCAGTTTGGACCGCATTGAGTCAGGCAGGAAGACATCTCCAGTTCGACTGGCTGGTACGATTCCCTCGTTCATTCCGGTGATTATGAAAAGTTTGGCGGAGTTCCACGGCAGTTCAAGCCAGCCTTCCAGATCTATTGCAGTGTCATCTCTATTGCGATGATATTTTTGTTCGTACAACCTGCGCTTGAACAATATCAACATGGATTTCCTGTCGAGTTTTTCGCGGCAGTCGGGTATGGCGGCAAATTCTTCCAGAACAGTGTTAATTCGTTCTACGGCGGACTGGAACTCGTTGTCGTCAGGTTCGTTCGTGTTAATTGTACGCACGCTGTATATGGTCTGGCAAAAAGAACGGATGGAATCGACAAGGGTATTCTTGTCGAACAGTGAAAGTTGTTCAATTATGAAATCAGCGGCTTTTATCAGATTTGTAAACCTGTTGTTCCTGATATTGCTGTTCAGCATGATTTCATCGAAAGATGATGGCAGATGCTCTTTTTGGTATTCATCAAACTCCGTAAGCAGGGATGAATTAGACAGATCCATGGCGGATTCCAGATAGCAGAGAATATCCGGATGTCGCAGAAAAGTGCCGAATGCCTTGTATGTTCTGCTGATTGCAAAGTCGCAAAATGATTCTATCAGCCTGCAGGCGGGATGATCCTTCAGGGCTTTATCGGCAGGATCAAATGCCGGTAATCCATGTTCGGCCAGATCCGCCTTCAGATATGGCACAATGGTTCTATTGCCGTCCGGAACACAGATTGCTATATCTGCCGGACCCAGTGTGTGGCTATCCTTTGCTATTTCTTCTATCACATGGCGACTTTGTTCACGCGGCGAACCGGCAAGAACTATATTTGCGTCCGAAATATCGATTTTCATATCCGGCCACTTTTCCGGCATGGGCCGGCCCCATTCATCAAAACTGTTTGCCATTGATTCCGGCGCATGCACAAGAATATCTATATCAATCGTTGCCGCCAGTTGTTTCAACGCCCGGATAGTCAACAGGCTCGGATCAGGCACAGCGGCCATCACGATCCGGGTGATTCCTTCAGGCAATTCAGGATGATCAGCGCGTGAAATCTTGGCAATACACGGATCGGTCAGCCCCATTTTGTTGAGTTGCTCCTGATATAGTTTTTCCAATTCAGCCATATCCGACCAACGTTCGGTCTCTTCAAATGTTATGCCGCTGTTTACAACGGTTGATATGAGATATCCGCCGTCAGCCAGAGTTGCGCGCAGACGTTGGATCATTTCACCCATGCGTATGGCCCATGAAAAATCCTGTTCTTTCCCTGGTGCTGGAAAAAAGTTCGGGTAATCAACGGGATTTATACTGTTCAATACTTCAGCCCATAACATTTTAAGCATTACGGGTGATGGTTCGTCGGCGGTTATTTCGCCGGTGCGAAAGAAGAAACCCGGTTCCTCGGTACGAACCGAAAGAAGCGCGGTGTCATGTTCGGCACAGTATGAAGCCATTGTTTCGTGGAGATGTCTGCCTGCCTGTCTGGTAGGCACAATAATTATGGTATTCTCCAGGTCAACATTGTGTTTATCAGCGCGTATCATTGGCGCCAGCAGGAATTCGGCTGTTTTAGCCGTTATGGGCATGTTCCAGTCAAGAAAATGTAACTTAGCCGCCATAAGCGCATGACTCCTTCATATAGAGAATATAAAGCTGTTGAAATTAATGAGCAAGCGGCGATTACGGTGTGCCCGGCCGGCCGGCACGGGCTCGCCTCCGGTGAAGAATTGCATGCCTTTTTTCTTTCCTGAAACCATATTACAAACTGTATTTACCAATCAATCTCTAAGCACTGAATAAAGTCTTTGTTTTACAATGTCTTATCCCACACGCATGCGATTCTCCATGAAATATGCGGGCTAGCGCTATTGCAGCGAATATGCGAACAACATTGGATTTGTTTCCATTGTCTTTTTCATGCACTGTATCTTCTTTCATGACTGACATATGTTCTATCCACATGGCAGAAGCCGGATGCAATTAAATACAGAGCTTATCGCTGACAAAAACCACGTTTGCCTGCAAAAGACTGCCGTCGGCAGATAATCTTGCCTTGAAAATGTTGAAAATGGAAAACTTCAGATCCCGGAGGAATGTGTCTATTTCACTGAATGTCGTTCCTCCATCATATAACGGATTGAAAAAGACTTCGGTATAGATAAGCAGAACAGTTTCTTTAACAGTGTCCCGCGCGCCGCGCAGAGCTTTAAGCTCCGCGCCTTGAATGTCGAACTTCATTAATTGTATTGGCGGGTTCCCGTTCTGTTCTCGCCATGAATCAAGAGTAACAGCCTTAATCTTTTCGATCTTGAGATCAGATGTTTCCTCCGGATATTCCGATTTCATTTTTGAACCAGGTTTAAACAGGGAGCATACGCCCCGTGACCGCATGATGTTGAATTCCACCTCTTCTTCACGGTCTGAAAGGGCAAGGATTTGAGGGTGAATACGCGGGTCCTCAGCCGCAAGAGAGTGTAAGGTGTCGGCATAAGCGGAGTTAGCTTCAAAAGCATAGACCTCGGCATGAGGAAAGTATTGCAGAAATCTGAGGGAAACTCTTCCAGTGCTCGCGCCGGCATCCAGTATGCCGCTTACGCTCTGTTTCCGAAGAAGTGCTGAAATGGCCTTATATGGATTGCCGCTTGAAAGGGGGTGTTTCTGTTGGCTCTTAAACAATTTGTTGAACAAATGTTTCATGAATATTCTTCATGTTAATGTTGTTATGATTGCCGATCTGTTGCCAGCAATTGTCCGGTCTGTTCCAGCATGGGTAATTTTGCATTTAGATTCTGCCGTCGAACAGGGATCATATCAACAACGTCAAATCCGCATATTGCCATAACGTTTTCCAGTCTGACACAGCAGGCCGGGGCGCCGCCTCCGCCTCCGCCGGCAACACACAGTCCGATCATGGGCTTTTTTTCTACTGACGCGCGGCCTTTTTCATGAGTGCATATTCTGCGCAATCGGTCAGCAAAAGCGCGCAGGCTCTCGCTGAGATCAGAATAGTATACGGGGGTGGCAAATACCACAGCGTCGGCTTCTTTTATTTTTTTGATCAGGCTGAAGAAGTCATCATCAATCACGCAACGGCCTTTCTGCCGACACAACCCCCAGCCATTATCATCACATTGACGACAGCGTTCAATTTTTAGAAGAGGCAGAAATACCTGTTCTGTGGTAACGCCGGCATTTGTCAGCCCTTTCAGCATGGCCCCGGTCGCCTGGGCAGTCTGCCCGTTAAGATTTCTGCTTCCGCATATCACTATAGCTTTCATTTATACCTCCATGGGTTGTTATACCTTTGTGTCAAGAATTCTGCTTTCGAGAAATCAGCTCCACGTTGATCCAGTGTCACAATCAATAAATTATATGGCATCCCAAACAGGTTTCTCCAGAAATGCGGAAAGAGTATTAGCGTCTTCTTTGAGTTTTCTCTGGTTTCCGTGGTCAACAACATTGATGCGGTTCCCGTCTTTTAAGATCAGATTAAGTTCGTAACTGTAATATGAACTCTTATTTCCGCGGCAGTATTCAGAAATGAGCTGAAGCGCGTGAATGTTTTCGAGTTCAGTAAAATGCTTTATAGTTGTTTTGTCAAACACTTCGTCAGGCGCCTTGCGGCCTTTCCAGAAAAATCCCTTTTGCTTGTCAAAAACAATAGGGGCGGTGCCGAAATAGAGCATGCAGGCTCCTATGATCGTGAAGACAAGACCCACTGACAACGGCATGATAATGGCAATAAAAGGAGGCTTGTCGTTCGCCGAGAAGTTGGCGATGCTGAAAATTATCATTACAGAGAGTCCCATCAAGAGAAACATAAGATAGAATACCACGGCACCTGCTGATACGCGGAATTCCATTCGATATGAATTGATGTTCACCAGTTTATGGGTTCGGAAACTTGCGCCGCCGCCTTTCGCTGGAGTCCATTTAGTCTGCATGGCGATGGGGTCGTTAAAACTGGATGGATCAAACACATTGCGAGTACCCGCCATGTTGATGAGCTTTTGTACTAACTTCTTGAACATACTATTATACTGTCTTCGGGCCCTGAGGGTTAATCCAGTTATCCTGCCTAATTCTCTATTTCCTGCTGATTCTCATGCAATATTCGGGCTAACACTTTACCTTTCCTTTTATCCGGAGCGTTGTGCCCGCTGGAATTGTCACTGGTGTGCCGAAATCAATGATGTTCTTTGTTTGTTTACACGAAACACGGCGTCCCTTGAGGGTGACAGAAGTGCCGTTATCACTGGCTGATAAATTCAAGGCAATCCGCCTGATCGTCAGATCTCCGTATAACACTCGAAGTGCGGCACCGTCAGGACTAATATCGATTTCGCCCCAGGCTGAGTCCAGCGACCAGAAACATCTGAAACGCTTATTGACCGTGGTTATCGGCTTAAATCCAATTTGCTGGCGCACCATGTCGAACGAGAACCCGCTGAACGCGTTAAGCAGGGCGTAGCTTGCCATGGAGCGCGCGTAGTTACTGCCGCATTCTATTTCATTCCATGGGTTTCTCCTTTCACCGTCGTACCGATCACGCACGGCTTTCACCACATCCAGACCTTCCTTAACCATGCCTTCCTGGATCATGTGAACAGCGGCCTGATACTCAAACCCGTGCATGGTCTCCTCTGCGTAGGTCATGGGTACCATGGGTTTGTATTTCCCGTCAGGCCAGTCAAACATGACGGTACCCGCTTCATCGTTCACGCAATACAGGCGACAGAAGTTGGGAAAATTTCTCATGGTAGGCTTATAATTATTCTTATAGATTGCTCTTAAAGCTGAGCGGGTCTGTTTGGGATCGAAGATTTCGCCAAGCCCGATCAGATTCGCGTGCCATTGGGCCAGTACCTGATCTATGCCGCATCCTTCCAGGATCTGGTATTTCAGTTCCTTATGCTCATCGTTCCAATACGCATTGTATGCCTCACCTGCCGCGTATTTGCCGTCAGGGCCCTTCGTGCTGAATTGCTCTAGCTGGGCGCGATCTTTCAATTTCACCTCCTGGTGATAGTACTTGCCGTTGAAGAGATGGCGGTCGGTCCACTCTTTTCCCTTCGCAAAGATGCGGCGATACTCCGCGGCCGCATCAGGCTCCCCGCAGTTTTCAGCCATTTCCGCCCCCGCTTTCAGTGCGCCCAGATAAAAACCTGTGAGCCATGAATTTGGACCGAACAGTTCCACGTCAAGCGTGTGATGCTGGCGTCCCCACAATACGCCCGTCTTTTCAGGGTCCCAACGATCGGCATTGGTTGGTGCCCAGGCGAACTCGATGGTTTTTTTGATGGACGGCCATAGCCGTTTGAGCCAGACGTTATCACCTGATATTTTCCATTCACGGTACACTTTCATAACCGTGCCGAACTGTCCATCGGCACAGGGCCGGAATGCCGACGGCGCGCGACCGACCGGCAATTGCAGGCGGAACGACAGCGATCCGTCTTCGCCGAGGCTGTACCTGTATTCCAGCTCGCGCATTGAGCGTTCCAGTTTCGGGAAAAGAAAGGGCAGGGCATACGCGTAGTTCCATACATGCTGGCAACTGCCCTCGCAACAGCCGCCGGTGCAGCAGCAGCCTTCGAAGCCGTAGAACGAACCGTCTTCCAGCCGCATCACCGTGGGAGTTTTCAGAATGGAAATGTTGGCCGAAACAGCG
>JAQBFJ010000163.1:0-10188 GCA_032123435.1 Verrucomicrobiota bacterium | reverse complement strand
GGGCGTGTGCAGAATGCCGATATTGTCGTAGGACTGGCATCTTATAACGAAGCCGATAGTATAGCGTATCCGACTCAGCAGTCATCGCTTGGGCTCAAGAAATATTTTGCCGACAGTAAGTCAGTCATCATTAACTGTGACAATGATTCGCTCGACGGGACGGAGGAAGTGTTTCTGGGAACCCAGACAGATGTTCCGAAAATTTACATAACAACTCCACCCGACACGCCAGGCAAGGGGTACAACTTTGAAAACATGTTCAGGAAAGTTCTGGAGCTTGACGCCAAGGTGCTTGTGTGTCTTGATGCGGATCTTCTGAGCGTTACGCCTGAATGGATAAAGTATTTCGTCGAACCTGTATTGGATGGATATGATTTTGTTAATCCAATATATGCTCGTCATAAATATGACGGCACTATTACGAAAAACATATGTTTCCCGATAATTTATGGCCTTTTTTGTCGTAATATTCGACAACCTATTGGTGGCGATTTTGCCATGTCGAATGATTTTGCCCGACACCTGGTGGGCCAGCCATGGCATCGAACTACTCAGGAATATGGTGTTGATATATTTATGACAATGAACGCTATTACCGGTGGGTTTAAAACTTGCGACGCTGGATTGGGGGCAAAGGTGCACAAGCCAAGCGCGCCGAAACTGGGCCCTATGTTTATTCAGGTGGTAAGTACGGCATTCCTTACCGTATTGAGACATTTCAATAAATGGAAGAACGCTACGACAATAGTGGAGCAGAAACTGTTTGGTCTTAAAGAATTGGATCCACCTCAGGATCTTACGATTGACCGCAATGCCATAGAGCGGCAGGCCAGAGACGGTTTCACCGAACATGAAAAGATGCTTGAGCGAAGCCTGGCGTCAGACACTTACACTGAAGTCAAGAAGACGTTTTCTGGCGGGAAGATAGATATTTCCCCGGAACTGTGGGTCAACATAGTTTATGATATGATCGCGGCATTTAAGGGAACATCGGACAGGAATGAGCTGGTCGAATCGCTGAAAGGGTTGTATTTTGGACGGACGCTTTCGTTCATGAACAAGACATGGGATTGGGGTGCGGAAAAAGCGGAAGAAGAAATACTTGCCCAGGCCTGCAATTTTTTCGATAAACGCGATTATCTTATTAAAAAACTAGAGGCATAATGTCGAAAAAAAAAGCCATACACCGCACAGCATCCAAACCAAGTGTCGCCATACTGCATTATTCGTGTCCTCCGGTAATTGGCGGTGTTGAATTTGTTATTGAAGCGCACGCGAAGTTGTTCGGTGATGCTGGTTTTAAGACGAAGATTATTGTCGGTAATGGGTACATGAAGCATCCTGGCGTACGCACTGTTGTCATTCCTGAAATTGATTCCAGGGGAGGGCCGATTGCAGACGTTCTAAATGAATTGAGAAATGGCCGGGTTCCTGAATCGTTCAACGGTGCTGTGAAGCGCGTGGAACGCAAACTCCTGAACGCACTACGTAATGTTGACGTTTGTATGATGCATAATGTTTTAACAATGCATTTCAATCTGGTTCTTACCGCGGCTCTGGCGAATATAATGAAAACGCGAAAGAATATTAAATTCATCGGCTGGACGCATGATGCTGCTTTCTGCGATAAAAATTACAAGGCTTTCTGGATAGATAAATACCCATGGAATTTGCTGAAGAATAAACTGGCTGGTTGCGATTATTGTGCGATATCTGATTATCGACGTAGTCAGATCGCCAAGCTGTTCGGCATTTCCCCTTCGTTGATTCCTGTGGTGTCGGATGGTATTGACGTTCCCGGCCTTCTGGGGCTGACGCCGATGATTAAAGACATATTCTACACTGAGAAATTGTACAACATGGATATCATAGCATTAACTCCTACCAGAATTGTGAGGCGGAAAAATCTTGAAGCAGGCATGGAGATAGTCGCGGGATTCAAGAAACTTGGAAAAAAGGTCAGATGGTTCATAACGGGCGCGGCTGATCCGCATAATGTTGATGCGGTAACTTATTGGAATGAATTGACCAAAAGACGTCGCAAGCTGGGCATTGAGAAGGAAGTTGTTTTCATGTGTGAACGGGTGAAGGAGCGTGTCAGTAATGAGGATCTTCGTGCTCTTTTTTCAGTGGTTGACATGCTGATTTTTCCGAGCACTCATGAAGGGTTTGGCATTCCGGTTCTGGAGGGCGGAGTGGCTGGGCTCCTTCCTGTGTTGAGCGATATTCCGGCATTCCGTGAAATCGCGGCCGACAATGCCGTTTATATGGGAAAGGGTTCAAAGCCCTTGTTGACGGCACGCAAAGCAATTCGCGCTCTTACAGCAAGTCCGAGGCTGGCTTTTCGCAAAAAAGTAATGGCGCATTATTCGTGGGATTCGGTTTTCACGCGCAAAATCGTGCCGCTCGTTACCGGTAGGCGCATGGCAATGTAATCCGCGCGATCCGTGGTCTTTTTGTATATGGGTTAGCCCGCTCATTGCACGAGTTCGGAAAGCTTCTCTGCGTTGACTGGTGAGAACGCCCCGCGTTGCCCCCGCGTTCTCAAGGTCTGCCGCAGAGATGCTTTCCTTGATGGTTGGTGGAGCCTTCTTCTTGACGCGATTAACGTGTTATAAGAATGATGAATCATCACTTGGAAAGAGAAGATATCATTTTGCTGAAAATCGCCTGATATTCCTGATCTGCGTCCAGTCCGCCATAATTATGATTGCCTTTCATTTCAATAAATCGTTTAGGTTCATTGGCGGCTTCAAAAAGTTTTCTACCGTGTGTGAACGGGATCATTTCGTCCTCCACACTGTGAGCAATAAGCACGGGGCATTTTACATTCTTTATCATTGAAATGGTATTGTATTTGTAACGGCAGAGCAGGCGTGCCGGCAGTAGTGGGAACATTTTAGCCGCCATATCCGGCGCAGACGTGAACGATGATTCAATCACCAGGGCCATAGGGTTTACCTTTTCGGCGAGCCATGTTGCTATTGATCCGCCGAGCGAGCGGCCGAAAATAATGATGCGACTGGATGGTATGTTTTTTTCGCTGGTCAAATATTTCCACGCGGTGTATGCGTCGGTATAGGTTCCTTTTTCGGTCGGCTTGCCTGAGCTGGCGCCGTAACCGCGATAATCAAATATTAAGACGTTACAGCCGAGCTTATGGAATGTCGCGATGGATTCTATTCTGCCGCTGATATTGCCCCCGTTTCCATGGCAGAACAGGATTGTTGGCGCTGTTTCTCCCTGCTTGGCGGGTACGAACCAGCCGGTTATGTTTTCACCATCTTCAGTTGAGAAAGATATTTCTTCAAACTGCATGCCGAGATTAGCGGGATTGAGATCCACTGTTTTGGCAGGCACATAAATCTGGCGGGACTGACCGAACAGCAGGACAAGACAAAGCCCGGCGTAGACAGCGGCTCCGATTCTCACGGCAGACATGATATAAGACGGCATGGATATTATTCCTTATCTGCGTGGTTTATTGTTAACATCGTATTATTGTCCTGTATGCGGTGTGCCAATGTTTCTTTTGGTTTTCCTGCTCTGACAATTGGCAGGAACAGTAGATCCATCTCAGTGCGTCCATTGCATTTTTTGTATCGAAACAATCTCCAGAGAAACGATATTTGTTTGAGCCCATCGGATTTCTTATCGTAGGTGATTGCCGGAAATATATCCAGGCTTATATCCTTATCAAGTCGTTCGTAATGCCAGAGGTACCATAGAACACGTGATCTTACTTTATCGACGGTTTTATTTTGATCAGACTCTGATTTGCCGGATTCATGCTTGTAGTCGTATAAGAACATTAGCAGGGACCAGTCGGTAACGTATTCTTTTTTCGCGGGTATGCGGTCCTTTGAGTAGCGCCATAAAGGAAAAAAGCCATGTCTTTTTGTATATTTCAAGATTCCGTCCTTGTTCGGATCTGGTTGTAACGAGGCTGTATTGCCATACCAGCATGCGGGAAGGCTGATGAATGTTGTTCCGTATTCTGAGTAGGCTTGCATGTTAATTGGCAGTGAGGTCAGACGGCCATTTCTTTCGTATTTGTAAACAGGAAATATGCCGGATGATCCACCGTCTTTTTGTTTCTTGAATCCGCCCCAAAGAAATGAGCCGTTGTAGTTTTTTGTTGCCTTGGAACGTTTATATGAAAACAGCGGGAACAGCCAGCCTCCATAATAATCGCCTGTACGTATGCCTAAGAGTGGTGTTAGTGGATATACGAATCCGTTATGTTTGTTTTTTTGATTCCATCCAAATAGCGGTGTGTAGATTTCTTTTTTTCCGTCGTGGCAATAAAGAGGGATGAAATGTCCGCTTCTTGACGTTTGTGACCATTCTTCATGGAATAGGGCCAGGATGTCAATCTGCTTGTTTTTTCCGTCAGTTGAATAGTGGGAAAGAAGCGGCGGAATGAGCCAATGTGAAGTTTCTTCCTTTTTCCATTTAGTTATCACCGGTGAAACAAGTGTGCCGCTTTTCTTATTGTTATAGAAAAGAGGAAATAAATGTTGTGAACCACGTTTATTACCCCAGCTGAGATGAGCTGTAGGCCCAAGCAGCCAAAGGTCGGATCGTTCTTTTCGGCTGGTTAACCAGGATAAGGCTGGCGGGATCAGTTTGGTGTTTGAATCGTCAGCGCCTTTCCATGATGCGAAGAGCGGAGTGATCAAAGTGTCCGTCTGTTTGTTGGCGTATATCAACGGGATGATATGGACTGAGCCCGGATTGGGCCCCCAGCTCCAGTGGATAAGAGGTGCTGCCAGCCAGAGATCTTTACGTTCAGGGGTTTTGCTCAGCATTGATATTGCCCATGGGAGAAGAAATGTAGACTTACCGTTATTGTCATTCCACATGGTGATCAGTGGTGAAATGAATGTGTTGTTTGGATCATCCCAATAATAAAACGGTAGAAAATGATGTGAGAGATGATCCTGATCCCATTTCGCGTGAATAAACGGAGCGGCCAGCCAAAACTCGCCTGTTTCTTGTCCCTGTTTTCCCCACGAGAGCAGGGGGTGTATCAGCCATTTTTTGCCGTTGGAATCTGAACGAATGCCGCCAGCCAGAGTCGCTGTTGTACTGTAATTGGTACCTGTCATGCGGTAATAAAGAGGCATAACGGCGTGCCATTGCTTGCTGTTCTTGTGGCGTCCTTGTGCATAGAGCGGAGTGATGGTCGTTTTTGAGGTCATTGATTCGATGTCCGCGAAGAGGAACGGTATAACCTGCCATGATGTTCCGTTAGTTGCGGCATATGATGACCATGGCAATGAAAGGAAGATCTTATTGGCATTATCATGAGACTTATAATACAAGGGAAATATATGGCTTGATGTGCTATTTTCCGCGTTACGTTCTCTGTGAACAAGTGGACCGAATAGCCAAAGATTATAACCTTCTTGACTTTCTTTGCCTGCGGCCAAAAGCGGGAGAGCGAACCATGTGCGATTATCATCAGATCGTTTAAAACCACCGAGCAAGGTTGCCAGCATGCTTGAATCAACACTCTCTTGTCTGTAATAAAAAGGGAAAAGAAGGTTTTGGGATTGTTTTAAGTCAGCATTGTTAATGCTAATATAAAAAGGCGTAACAACCCGCCATTTTGAGCCATTGCGTGAATGTCCAGCGGAATATGGAAGCGAAAGGAAGTATCCAGCCTGATTGTCTTGTGATCTTATGTATAATGGAACAAAAGCACTGCCTGAGCTCTGCCCGTTGTCGGTTGACCATTGATGTCCGAGCGGCCATAAAATGAATCTGTAGAAACCATCTGGAGAAGGGTAGTTGCCGGCCACAGGGAATACATGCCAGCCGGTGATGCCATGCTGGTTCCTGATGTGTATCAGGGGCCACGGCGCGTAAAGGTTATAGCCTGATTGGTTTCTTGATAGTAACCAGAGCGGAAAAAGAGTATCATAGCCGCCTTCAGGTCCGAATGGGTGGCCGTAATGCCAGTAGAAAGGAAAGATATTGAAATAATCAGTTCCCCAGAATATGGGAAATATTCTGTACCGGTTGTTATTCGGGTCGAATCTGGCAATTGGCCAGGCAACATTGTATACGTTATGTCCTTCAGAAAATCCATAAACTGAAAATACCGGACGAAGGGCAAAGTGGTTATCGGTCTTTTCAATAAGAGGCCATAATATAGATGTTCCACGGTCTTTTTGATGGTAAAGGATTGGCCACAGCGGGATCCTGTCGGGATCCTTCATGGAGTTGTCTTCTTCACTGTAGAAGGGCGTTCCTTTCATGCAAGGGCTGGCACAGCCGGCAGTGAGGATGATTAATAACAATGCGATGTTCAAATATATTTTTTGAAGTACGAACGCATTTGCTTTGTTTGCGCTAACAGGTTTCTGTTTATTAATTGCGTGTCTCGTTGTTAACGTAAGTTTCAATATCTTACCCCATGCTTTGTCAGAAAAGGCACTGAATATGTTTTTTAAGTTTCACGAGATATGCCCGTTTCGGTAAAAGTGTGTGCAAGATCTTTCAGACATTTAATATCCAGTTTGCCTGATCCCAGGATAGGGATGGATTCAATCCTGAAATAATTGTTATGTTTGGGCCGCCAAAGATTGGGCAAATCGCTTTCTTCTATTATCTTATTGATCCGTTCCGAACCGCCTGATTCATCTGTGTACAGCACAACGAGCTGTTCGCCTTTTTTTTCGTCCGGAACGGATGTAACGAATGCGGCCGGATTAACTAAGCCCAGAGCATGATTTATTATGTCTTCTATTGCAACATGTGGCACCATTTCACCGCCAATCTTGCTGTAGCGCGATATGCGGTCAAGCAGATAAACAAAGCCATCACTGTCTATCTTTGCTATGTCGCCGGTGTTATACCATCCATTCTTGAGCACTTCAGCTGTTTTCTCAGGATTGTTTAGATATCCCTGCATCACGTTGGGCCCCTTTACCATGAGTAAGCCTTCAGTGCCATGCGATACGTCCGCACCTGTTTCATGGTGAACTACCTTCATTGCTACACCAGGGATGGGGTGGCCTATACTGCCTTCCTTTGTTCCCGTCTGATGAATGCCGTCTATTGATACGTCTGGAATATTTACGGATCCGACAGGAGATAATTCGGTGGCGCCATAACCTTCAAGGGGACGTATCCCGAACTTTTCTTCAAAACTGTCGGCTATTCGTTTTTTTAATTTTTCCGCGCCCACTATTACCGCGCGTAGAGTGCTGAAATGTTCGCGTTCAGCACGGCGTATATAGGATAAAAGAAAAGTAGGCGTCGCCAGAAGAGTAGTCAGCCGCTTGCCGCTGATAATTTCCGCTACCTTAGCGCCATCAATCGGGTTAGGATGATATGCAACAGAGAACCCGGTTAGAAGCGGACACCACAGGGTGGCGGTGTAACCGAAAGAATGAAAGAACGGGAGTATTCCGCACATTCGATCTCCTTTATGGAAATGGAAGACCTGTCGAAATCCTTCAATATTTGAAATTATGTTATAATGACTGAGTACAACGCCTTTTGGCTCACCGGTACTGCCTGAAGAAAAAATTATCGTTGCCGTGTCGTCCGGACCTGAGTGCTTATGCGCGGCCAGGGCGTCGGCTGGTGCGAAGACGGCCTTCATAAGTGCGGATATTTTCCGGGCAGGAGTTATTCGAGCAAAAAGATCTTCAATGAATACTACGTTTTGAAGATGTTCCATGTTTTCCAGTTTTTCCATAAAGGCGCGGGATGATAGTATTGTTTTTATCTGACATTGTTCGACGGCTGACATTATCGAATGTCTGGAAGCTGTGAAATTGATGTTTACCGGTACTTTCCCCAGCAGATTCGCGGCGATATTACTGAGCGCCGCACCTACACACGTAGGGAGCAGTATCCCGATGTGTTTCTGCTCACGATCGACATGCAGGATTTCACGAGCCAGCGCTATTGATGCCGTAAGTGTGCCGCCAAAAGATAACGTTTTGCCTGTAGTGTCGGATAGCGCGTGTCTGAACCAAGATCTTCGTGCGGAATGTATGAAAACATGAGGCAATAAATGATAATGGGCTTTTTTGTCGTCAAAATACGTTCCAGATAGTTCAATGACTGCCTGGCGTACTTCCGCCGCGCTGGAATCAGATTTCAGCGGAGAGCCGAATATGATCGATATTCTGTATGGAATTGATTCCGGCCATTTTCTGAGCAGTTTGCCGTGACTGTAACTGAAAATACTGCCCCATGCGCCTCCGATGTAAACTGGTATTACGGGATGGTTTGAATTTCTGACAATTCTTTCCAATCCGGACTTGAATGCGCGAATATTTCCGTTACGGGTAATGGCTCCTTCGGCGAATATGCACACAAGCTGGCCGTCATCAAGTGCAGCGCGCGCTTCTTTGAGTGCTGAAACCACCCGGCGCGGAGTGTCATCCTGGGAAACAGGAATGACTTTCATGAGCCTGAACAAGGGGTTCAGCCATTTTGTGAGGTATACGTCACGGCTCATTATAAAACGGATTCTTCTCTGCTGTGTTGCCGCAATCAGAAGTGCGTCAACCCATGTTACATGGTTTGGTACAAGAAGAGCGGGCCCTTCCGCGGGCACATTGGAGAGTCCGATGGTCTTGATTTTGTATAGACATCGGGCAATAGTGATTATGACGAAACGGATCAGGAAATCAGGTAATATTATAATAGCGCATAACGCCAGGATTGCGGTGAGAAGGCCTATGATAAGAAAGGAACCTGCCGCGCTGATGCCGAGGCCCGTGGTCAATAATTTCAGAAGTGCCGCGGCAAGCGCAACGCCAAGAAAACTGACGAAATTCTGGCTGGCAATTATCTCTCCGCGATTGCCGGGCGGGCTTTGGTATTGCACGAAAGAATTAAGCGGCACAATAAAGAGGCCGGAACTGACACCTATGAAGAATATAAACACCAACGCAACAAGCACATTGGCAGGGATAAAACTAAGAAACATACAACATAAGGTTAAACCAATCGCGCCAAGCGGCACGATGCCGAACTCGATATTGCGGCCCGAAGCCCTGCCTGCAATTAGCGCGCCAATGCCTATTCCCAGCGCGGCAATTGGAAATAGATAGCCGCTGGTTTCCATGTCAAAACCCAGACACTGTTGCCCGTAAAGCAGTATATTGAGTTTTATGAACGCGCCCAAAAACAGGAAGTAAGCGGAACCAATAACGGCCAGGAACAAATGTCTGTCATCACTGATCCGTCGCAGAGTTTTAAAGATATCTATCAGAAAGAATGGCGTGAATGGTCTCCTGTTGGCCATGGCGTCTGTTTTTGCGATTTTAAGACTGCTGATAATGCCGGCACCTGCGATGATGACGCAAAACAACGCAAGCGCGACATAGTTTTTGGGAAACAGATTCTTCACGATCAGGGAAGGCAGAAATGTTCCAAGTATTATCGCCAGATATGTCAATGCCACGAGAGCACTGTTCGCGCGAGATAGATCTTCTCTTGGCACCAGTTCAGGAATGATCCCGTATTTTGACGGACCAAATATCGTGCTTTGAGTACACATGAGAAAGATCATGGCGTAAAGAATGGGTGCTGATGCCGCTGATTGTGACATTATCGCAACGCATCCGCCGATCATTACGATGAGTTCGAGATATTTTGCCAGAATTATGATGTTACGTTTGCTGAATCTGTCGGCCAGTACACCGGCGGCATGAGAAAAAAGGAGGAAAGGAAGCACGAACACGAAGGTCGCGATTGTCATTATGCTGGCCTGAATATCAGCATTATCTCCAGCTTGAATGAACCATGTGAGGAAGAAAATTACGAGTAATTGAAATATATTGTCATTAAGAGCGCCGAGAAATTGAGTTATATTCAGCCACTTGAATGATTTGTGTTTCGTGATGTCAGTATGCATGATTTAATAAGACTATTAGCCGAGAATGATACTATAAGGCCGTCTTAATTCGGTCAAGATGTAATGAGAAACGAGCCGCTCTCGCTTGGATTGAGCCGGTAAATACAAGAATAAGGTGAAATAAGTAGACATGCGGTAACGCTGTTCGGTAAATCTAATGGATGGAAAGGATTGAATCAAATGAACCGTGCTAAAGGAGAAAAAAAGTATGTATTCAAACCACCCATGTACTCTCCGCTTATCGCGCCGTTAATTCACTGGATTAGTGATTATTATTTTTTGAAGCATAAATACAAGGT
>JAQBFJ010000162.1:0-26475 GCA_032123435.1 Verrucomicrobiota bacterium | reverse complement strand
GGTCGCCGGTTTTGGTTTTATGCTTTTTATTACAATCATTGACATGGCGCAACCTGTATTGACTAAGATCATGCTCGATACGGTTATTCCCAACCGCGATTTTAATCTCTTCGCATGGATAGTCCTGGCGATTGTCGGAATTCATTTGGGTACCGCGGCCTTTTCAGGCGTCAGATCGTATCTAATGGCGTGGCTGGGAGAGAAAATCACCCATGATCTGCGCAGTGACATGTACCGTCATCTTCAGCGCCTTTCGATTGACTTCTATGACCAGCATGAAACGGGCTGGATCATGGATCGGGTGAGTGCCGACACGAGCAACCTGCAGGATTTTCTGGCAGAAGGTTTTCAGGACATGATCCGCGATGTCATGTCGATCGTCATCATAGTTACAATTATGCTCACCATGAACTGGCAGCTCTCGCTTATCACGCTTATTCCGGCGCCCTTTGTTTTTATTCTGACTATGCGTTTCATGAAGCGGATCCGACGCCAGTTCCACCGGGTGTGGCGTAAACGGTCGCGCATGACCGCCCTTCTTTCGGATGTAATTCCCGGCACCCGGGTGGTTAAGGCTTTTGCGCAGGAACATCGCGAGATAGATCGATTCGTGGGTCACAGTCAGGATTATATGAAGTCCAGTGTTGAGAATGCTCGTAACTTTGCCACCTTCCATCCTGTCATTGACTTCATTACCTCCATTGGTTTTATCATGGTCTGGGGTGTTGGCGGCTATCTTGTTATTGCCGACAAGGGTGTTACAGTTGGGACATTGATTGCCTTTATCAGCTACCTCTGGCGTTTCTACGGTCCCTTGAATAACCTAAGCCGCTTTTCCCGGCGGGTTGAGCGGGCATTCACTTCAGCCCAGCGCGTTTTTGATGTTCTTGACACTCCTTCGCGGGTTGAAGAACAGAGCAGTCCCGTGCCCCTGAAGCCCGGCGGCGGTTCGATCACCTTTAACAACGTAACCTTCGGCTACGAACCGGCCCAGCCGGTGTTGGAGGATGTTTCCTTTCACGTGGAGGCAGGTGAAATGATCGGCCTGGTAGGACCAAGCGGCGCGGGAAAAAGCACCACCATCAACCTTCTCTGCCGCTTCTATGATGTGGAGAAAGGATCCATAGAGATTGATGGCACTGATATCCGTTCCGTCTCCCTTTCCGACCTGCACCAGGCCATTGGTGTGGTGCTCCAGGAGCCCTTTCTTTTCCACGGCACCATAGCCCAGAATATTGCCTACGGCAAGCCGGACGCGACACTGCCGGAAATCATTCGCGCGGCCAAGGCGGCCAACGCCCATGATTTCATCATGAAACTGTCCGAAGGATATGACGCCATGGCCGGAGAACGAGGTCAGCACCTCTCAGGTGGTGAACGCCAGCGCATCTCCATTGCCAGGGCTATTTTGAAGGATCCGAAAATCCTTGTTCTGGATGAAGCAACATCAAGTGTCGACACAGAAACCGAATCGGCCATTCAGAAAGCGGTTGAACGTCTTGTGCAAGGCCGGACCACTTTTGCCATTGCTCACCGTTTTTCCACCTTGCGTAATGCCGATCGTCTCGTGGTTCTTGAACATGGCCGAATAGCGGAGATCGGAACTCATGCGGAACTGCTCGCGAAGGAGAATGGTGTCTTTCGCCGTCTTTGCAACATTCAAACCCAAAACAACCAGATCATAGCAGTAGGAGGATAATCAGTCATGAATCCAGATGAATATGTTGTTATTGATCCCAAAACAATTACTCTGGTCAGAAACTGCTTTAACAAGATTGAAATGACTACGGCAGGAAATGTTACTTGCAATGATGTTCGGTTCCGTGCCGCCTTTCCCATGACTAATCCAGGACAGTGCGTGGTAGTAGGTGACGGTGAAGAAAATGAGCTTGGTATTATCGAAGAATGTTCTGCACTCGATCCAGCCTCTGCCGTGCTGGTTACCGAGGAACTCCACGCCGCCGCGCTTTACACGCGAATCCGCAGTGTTGATGATGTAATTGCTAATCATGGCATGACCACTTGGCGCCTGAAAACGGATCGGGGCGACCGGACTGTTTACGTGAAGGACCGCAGTGATATTCGCTGGTTTGATGACGGCAAGGTGGTCATGACCGATATTAACGGTCTGAAATATACCGTTGAAAACGTGAACAATATGGACGAGATGAGCCGCTTGCGGATTGAAGGGGAACTGTAACAGCTTATGGCCTGCCTGCAGCGATCCCGGAGAAAAGAGTGTTTTCAGACAGGATGAACATGATGAGACAGGATACGTTCCGTTCAAGAAATCCGGGTAAAATAATAATTTTACCTCTGATTTCTTGAATCTCCCATTCCGTAAATCCTTTAAATCCCGTCAGATATCCCTCCCCGCGTTCTGGTGATGTGAAACATCCGCGCTGGATCACTGTTCAATCGGAAAGCCGTAAAACCCGAGCATTGGAATGGCACGATCCATATCCATTGGCACTGCGCAAGGGTCATATCCGTAAGCGCCGTGTACTACTGCTTTGCCGGAAAGTGGCCGTTCAAGATGCAGACGAATAACCGCCGTGCCGGTATATTCAACCTTTTTTATTTCGGCTGTTCCTTGGTCATCTTCAATACGAAACGGAACAGCCCACGGGTTAATAGAGTCCATTCGTCCGACCACATTTTCAAATTCTATTTCAATGATATCTTCTTTTGTATTACGTATATGTTTTGGCTGAGGTGCCAGATAATGCACGTCCTTTTTATATACGGTTGCCAGCGCGGCCTGTGCAACGCGTTGTGCCAATAACATGTTGCTGAATGGCGCGACATGAATGCCATCCGATAACGTCAGGTCAAGTGTCGGGCTGACAGTAACGTTCCGCAACCGTTGCGGTATGCGGCGCTGGGTTTCGCGCATGATGGTCCATCTCAGATCCACGTCCGGTGCGTTAACAGCATCACCCATCCAATGGCCCAGTTGTACTGTAAGAACATGAAGATCAGGCTGTTTCATTGCCTTACGCCATGCTTCCACTGCGGCAATGAACCGGTTCTCGTGAGAAAATGCTGATTCCGTTGTACCTGTTTCGCTTTCACCCTGATACCACAGAATGCCGCGTATTTTTTCACCAACAGCTTTGTGTGCCCGTATCAGCAGTTCGTATAATGGATGATCTCCCGGGTCAGTTGGATTCCAGGAAGATAGAGGCGATCCGCCCAGAGACACCTGTACAAGTCCTACCGGAACATTGATCTGACGCCTGATCAATCTGGCAAAATGCATCCATGGCCCGTGTCCGCTGTTTCCGCCTTCCCTGTTTTCGGGAT
Organism: Verrucomicrobiota bacterium; assembly: GCA_032123435.1. Lineage (GTDB taxonomy): Bacteria > Verrucomicrobiota > Kiritimatiellia > UBA8416 > JAQBFJ01 > JAQBFJ01. The sequence goes on along the minus strand of JAQBFJ010000162.1, from coordinate 23,169 downwards.
GAACCGTATCCGTGGATTCGTTAAGCGGCTGAGTCGCGAGGGCCCATTTCATCGCATTGTTGAAAATATGAATACCCAGTTCCGGCGGGTCGTAAGCCGGGCCGCGGCCATAGCCGGACGAGTTGCTCTGACCCGCGATTATCCATAACTCACCCACACCGATAAAATGCCGCATGTCGCCCCGTATCTGCCATTCGGTTGGTGCCTTAGGGTCCGTTTGCAGGTGCGTTTCCAGCCGGTACAAGCCGCCGGCCGGCACCTTTTTCAGAACAGCTGTCCATGATCCGTCCGGCTTGGTAACGGCCGGTTGCCAGTTCAGGTGAGTGGCAACGGGCACGGAATCTTCTTCGCGCACCAGTCGCAGTTCCACGGTCCCCGTGGGCGCGCCGCCCCATAGGCCAGACATTGCGATATCTGCTGTTCCATCGGTGTCCTGCTGAAAAACCTGCCAGTCCGAGATGCCTTGTTTAATCGTAACACCAATTACATCATTCATGCTTAAAAATCCTTTCTAAATCTGCGTATATTCCTGAAATTAAACGCGTATTTCAAAATTATCCGAATTAGAATCATAACCTGGTTACACAGTGATTGAACGTATATTAAACTTGTCCGATTCAAGTCAACATTTTACTCCTTGTTTTTGCTGTCGAATACCCTGATTTTTCTGTGGGGACATTCCGTTCAATAACGGGAATTACTTGCTTCTTATGAAGCGGTGCGGAACACGGACTTCGGGTCCCTTGTTTTTCCATTCGTCGGGGGTCCAGCGCGCGAACGGTGGAAGCGCAAACCCGGAATCCAGGATAAACTTTTCCGCAGATCGCATGATTGAATTGATTTCGGATCGTTTCATAAAAATGATTCACTCCGCATGCCGGATTTGATTGAAGCAAACCGAGGTAATACAATAATGAAAGGTATTTAAATACACAAGAGGACAATTTGGGACTTATTACAAGTCCATCTTTTCATGGTAAACATATTTCGCTTATGGTGTGGCTTCAAGGTGTAGTTGTCAGATTATTAGAGACTAATGCCGGGCATTATTGTACTGTAGTATTTCAGCTCAGTTGAATGGAGGAGAAGTTACATGAAAATAGGTTTTATTGGCGCGGGAAAAATGGGGGAAGCTATTATTTCGCGGCTGATCAAGTCCGCGGGACTTGATGCGGCTGATATTTCAGTGTGCGACATTAATCACGATCGTGTCAGTGAATTAAAACAGCATCATAAAATCAGCGTACGTGAGAACAATGCGGCCGTGGCCGATTCAGCAGGTATTATATTTCTTGCCGTCAAACCGCAGGACATGGATTCTGTCCTCGATGAAATATCCGGACATATGAACAAAAGGCATGTTGTGATTTCCATTGCCGCCGGGAAACGACTGAGCTCAATACAAGCCCTTCTGCCCGGGGCCGGCGTGATCGTAAGGGTAATGCCAAATATAGCAACGCTTGTTGCCGAGGGAATGAGTGCGTTCTGCGCGGGGAGTGCCATGTCTGATTCTCAGCGGCAAATGGTGGTCGGCCTGCTGTCTTCATTCGGTAAAGTGATAGAATTGCCGGAGGAACAATTTGATGCTGTTACGGCTTTAAGCGGATCCGGACCGGCTTTCTTCGCGCATTTTCTCAATGCAATGATTAAAGGCGGCCAGGATCTCGGGCTCACGCCCGATGCCGCGGCCTTGCTTGCACGGCAGACGATGCTTGGCACTGCCAGGCTGATAACGGAAGAGATCTTTTCGGCCGAGAGACTGATCGAGGCAGTAGCGTCCGCAAAAGGCACAACCGAAGCAGGCATGAACGTGCTGGCCGAGGCTCCCATCAATAACATTGTGGCGAAAACTCTTCGAGCCGCCGCTGAGCGGAGTAAGGCACTGAGCGCCTGAAGACAGATTTTACCACAGAGGGCAACAGCCTGCCTGCATTGTTGTCGTTGCATGCCTTGGAGAGAGGGTCCTCTTATTTGTATCGACGGTTCGCGTCGGGAAGATGTTGACGGAGAAGTTTAAATGGATACCGATAGTGGCACACAGCGTATGGCGCTTATTATCTCAACAGAAAAGAAGGGCGGTGTCGTTTTCCTCCAAGTCGATGAGGTCAAAGGGGACTGAAGGCCCAACCCTCAAGATAGCAAAATAAGGATTTATTTAGATCTCTCGCCGCAATTGACGTTGCACGGTGTGGATGGGAATAAGATGGCCCGTTAATGGGGTAATGTCAACCGGGTATTACCCCATTCCTGCAGATTGTTACCCCATTTATTTGGCTTAGGCAACCAATCCTGAGGCTAAATCGACGATTTCGTTGATTTCTGGGACTATATTGCGGGTTAGCCACGCTAAAGTATCCGATAAAAACCTTATAAATAAAGGAGAAAAAGACTGTAAACTTTGTCTTGCAAAGTGCTTTGCGTGGTGATATAGTTTAGGTAGAAAGATGAGAGAATGATTGCTAGTCACATACATGATGCCTTGGCCCAAGTGAGGAAGCTTCAGGAGCTCATTCTTGAGAAGAGGAATTTTCGAGGATACTCAGGTACTGCACGCATGATGGGCGGTGTTGCTGCAATTGTGGGAACCTTGATTTTGGCTTCAAACACAATAATCCCGAAGGCCCCGTTGTTTCAACTTGCAGGATGGAGCGTGATCCTCGTCGTTGCACTGGCTCTAAATTATGGTGCTTTGGCATGTTGGTTCTTTTTTGATTCAGAAGCGCGCCGCGAGCTTTTAAAACTTATGCCCGCGCTTGATGCCATGCCGGCCCTGGCCATTGGCGCGGTTCTAAGTCTGGCGGTTATTCTTCAGGAACAATACCAACTTCTATTTGGCATCTGGATGTGTCTTTACGGATTAGTTCATGTTGTATACAGACAGTCTCTACCCAAAGCAAATTATGTTGTGGGAGTATTCTATATGTTAAGCGGCTCTTACTGTCTTTTGGATCCACGAATCTCGTTTGTTAATCCATGGCCCATGGGTCTTGTTTTTTTTATTGGTGAAGTTTCAGGAGGCTACATTCTTTACCGGAATCGTTTGAAGGAGTAGGCGCATGAGAAATGATAATGGTAATCCATTGGAAGCATTAGAAAGAATCTTTCACGAGCCGAACAGGCTTTCGATCATGTCGGCGCTTTGCGCTGCGGAAAAGGGTCTTTCCTTTAATGAGCTCAAAGAGGAATGCGGCTTGACGGATGGTAATCTGAACAGGCATTTGAAAGTTCTTCAGGAAGCAAAAGCCGTCAAGATACAGAAAGCTTTTATCGATGACAAACCAAGGACAACCGTGTCTATTTCAAAAACCGGACTTGACCGATTCAGCGAGTATCTTGCGGCCCTGAGCGAAGTATTGGAAAAAGCAAGAAGCGCAATGCCCCAACAAGAAAAGGAGCAAGGGCATTTGCCTATGGGGAAAACAGTCAGAGCGTAGAATATTGTAAATGTGAGATCGTGAAATGAAATACAGGTTTCTTAGATTGTTATTATTCTTTTCCGCATTGGCATGGGGAGTATCCGTGTTTGGAGTTGTCCTTCCATGGTCTTCAGCTACCGTGGTGTTGAATAAATTGGGGGCTGAAAGTATTCCAAATGATCCAATGTTGAATTATTGGCTTCGTATGGCCTCCGGAGCATTCACTGGAGTGGGCATCTTTTTTTTGGCAGTTGCATTAAGGCCGGATAAATTTACAAACGTTATTGGCATTGTCGCTATTCTTATGTTTGCTGAAGGCTTGGTTCTTCTTTTCTATGGACTAAAACTCAACCTGTCACCATTCCCCTTTTATTGTGATTCAATCTTTTGTCTTATCGCAGGGACTGGAATCTGGTTGTTGAGACATGACGTGGAACTAAAGAGGCAACAGCCCCAAATACGTAGCGCATTATCCCAATAGAAATGCATTTATGGACAATAGCTGGTGTTAGAATGCTTTGTAGCGCAAAGCGCTTTGCGCATAGACAAAGGCGGAAAATATGAATATTAACAGATCCATTCCCGTAAAACAGGTATTAGGAGGATTATATACATGAAAAAATTGTACGATATTCGATGGAAGATCGACGCACTGCTGATTCTTATACTACTTCCCCTGATTGGAGTTATGGCATTCGGGAAGCCAACAATCGACTACTTGGAGTTTCCGCCGGTTACCCGTTATGTTGAGCATGCTTCCTTCTCATGGTTCGCATTTCTCGCGCTGGCTGTCATCATTCTGACTGTGGTTGTTCCGGTCGTCATGCGCATCATGTCTTCTAATCGTCAAATTGCAAATTGTTCTGGTGATGAGTATGGGGCGGGTAGATCCAAAACCAACTATCCGTTCCCGTGGTGGGGTTGGTTGGGCCTGGCACTCACGGGTGTTACATGGTTCATGGCATGGACCCGTTTTTCATGGTTTAATTCACTGCAGGTGTTCACGTTTACTCCTATGTGGCTCGGATACATTCTTGTTGTTAACGCTTTAACGTACAAACGTACCAAACATTGCATGTTGCGCGACAGACCGGGCTTCCTCGTACTTCTGTTCCTGATAAGTGCTGTTTTCTGGTGGTACTTCGAGTATCTCAACCGATTTGTACAAAATTGGTATTACGAAGGCATAGGCACTCTGTCTCGCCTTCAGTATTTCTTCTTTGCCACCCTTCCTTTTTCAACGGTCTTGCCGGCGGTGCTCGGAACAAGGGAGTTGCTGGAAAGCTTTTCGCGAATCAGCGCAGGCATGGATGACTTTATAAAGATACGATCTGCTCATCCAAAAGTCCTGGCATGGCTGGCATTAATAGTGTTCTCTCTCAGCTTGGCAATGATCGGAATATGGCCAGACTATCTTTTTCCTTTGCTTTGGGTTTCTCCTCTGTGCGTTATAACTTCTCTGCAATCTATCCGAGGAGAGAAAAATATTTTTTCTGATATTATGAATGGTCGCTGGAAAAACATTTATCTCCTGGCATTATCAGGCCTGGTGTGCGGCATTTTTTGGGAACTGTGGAATTATCAAAGTCTTGCAAAATGGATATATACTGTACCGTTCGTGAACAGATTCAGAGTCTTTGAAATGCCTATTCTTGGATTTGCAGGTTATTTGCCGTTTGGACTTGAATGCGCTGTTGTTGCGGATGTTGTTACGAGAACACGAGAAAAAAGTGAGAAGGAATTGGGTCTTATGGAATTAACAAGACCAGGATATGCAACCATCTGTAAATACGTAAATGGCGTAATTCTCGCGTGTTTAGGCGTATATTTCTTTCTGGCACCAGGCGTAATCGTTATGCGTGATTTGTCGGATCCTAATATACGAGGCGAGGGAATACCAAGGATTGCATGGCGACTTCACAAGGATCTTACCCCGCGTTATGAACGATGGGCAAGACAGCGAATAGAGTCAGGCAAGGCCGGACATCTTAATCTCTACGATGTTCCAAGTACGGAATGGCCCATGTTCGGCTCGGTGTATTATTTGTGGGCAACAGAGGCATTGCAGAAGGCATGGGAAAAAGATCACAGTCTTTCCATAGAAGAGCCTCGCGTCTACGCCCGTAAAACTATCGAAGCTGCTATAGACCTTATTACGGATCCCATTCATCACGTTTGGGTCAAGACACATTGGGGGAAAGATTACATGCATACGGAGAATGTTTTCTTTCGTTCATTAATTATCGCTGGTTGCACGAGTTACGAGAATCTCGTAGGAGATGGTAAGCACGCCGCTCTTCTGCGTGATCAAATCGACACTCTAGCGGCTGAGCTGGATGCTTCTCCGCATGGCGTGCTCGAGGATTACCCAGGTGAATGTTATCCAATAGATATCCTTGCTGCTATTGCCTGTATTCAGCGCGCGGACAAAGCGCTTGGTGCTGATCACAGTAATTTCATTTATCGTTCTGTTCGTGCGTTTGAGGGAGACATGCTCGACAAGCGAGGTCTTATTCCGTATCTGATGAATGATGATACCGCTGAACATCTTGGACCATCAAGAGGTGTGGGCAATTCTTATACGCTTATTTTTGCGCCTGAACTTTGGCTCGATAAAGCCGAAGAATGGTATAAGCTTTACGAAAAATATTTCTGGCAGGAAACATGGTGGGCAGCAGGTTTTCGTGAGTATCCAAGAAACGTTGATAGCGAGTTTTCCGATTATATGTCTTTCCGGTTGTTTTACGATGTAGACGCAGGCCCCATCGTTGCAGGGTTTAGTCCTGCGGCCAATGCTTTTGGATTGGCCGCGGCCAAAGCAAACGGCAGACTGGACCATGCTTACACCATAGGTACACAGGTGTTATCCGCGACATGGCCGTTACCGAACGGAAGTCTGTTAGGGCCGCAAATCCTTTCCAGTCGTCAACATGCTCCTTATCTGGGGGAAGCCTGCCTGCTTTTCTTTTTTACCCAACAGCCCCATTCTTCCGCCAAGATTATAACAGGCGGCCACAAGCCGGGATCTGTTTATATAGGACTGTTGTTTTATTTCGGCGCCGGATTGATTATTCTGCTGGCGGCTTTACGAGGTGTCAGGAAATGGAAGCGTAACATTGATAAAATTCTTATTCCGTATCAGACGTTTCAATGTTCTGCCTGGGTTATCCTTTTGTTCGTCTCGCTGATTTTAATAGGTTTGGGATATACGGGGACGGGAATGTTAATAATTGTCATTAGTCAGTTCCTGCCCCAAATAGAATTGAAGACAAATTGAGAATGACAGATATGGCAATAACACTTATAATGCCCGGGCAGAAAGGAGCATGGTTATGACAGAACTTACAAATCAAAAAGACAATCCCTCAAAGAAGGCGGAGCGAAGTTCAAAGTGGAAGAGTTTCCGAAGCGGCCTATTGTTCACATTTGGAATTCTTTTGCCTCTTGGAACACTGGTGTTCGAAGCTGTAACCGGCATGTGTGCTGGAATGCTTTTCGATCCGATTCCCACTATTGGCCATGCGTTGTTAGTGGCAGTTGTGCCTAGTGCAAACTTTCTAGTCTGGCTTGCGCTGACCAAGAATTATCAGAAAAATCTCATATGGTTAGGATTGTTGAATGGTGCAGCAATTGCAATCAGTTTCTACTATGCATTGTTGTTCCTGCCGGTTCTTCCCATTGCAGTTATAGGATTTGCAGCTATCATTTATTTCGGCATAGGCTTGTTGTCATTCATGCCGATGTCTCCATTATTCTCTTTTGTCAGTTCGATCCGATATCGTCGACTGACGCAACTGTATCTTTGTAAAGACGGCAGGCTTCCCGGATTGTGGCGTGGTATTCTGCTGGCAATGGCGTTGTTGATAGCAATTTCCCTGCCTGATGTTGTTACAAAGGTAGGTCTTAGACTTGCGGCATCACCAAATCAGGAAACCAATCTTGTCGGCATCAAGTGGTTAAGAGCGATGGGCCGTGATGATATAATGCTACGCGCGTGCTACCAAGTACCGTCCGGTCCTGTCGATCTGGTAAGTTGGGTTGTCTTCTTGGACAGTAAGATCACAACGGAGATGGCCCGCAAGACATACTTCCGTGTGACAGGAAGATCATTTGATACAAAGCCGGCGCCTAATCTTTGGGCAGGCCGTCGAGGACGATGGGCAGGGGCGGATGAATTTGATTTTGACATGGAACAAGGAGGGGAAGTTGTCGCTGGTCGATTAAAAGGCTTATCACTTAGTGATTCTCGACTTGATGGTTCAGTAAACGCTGATGCAGCTCTTGCCTATCTCGAATGGACAATGGTCTTTCGAAATGACAGTTCTCGTCAAAGAGAAGCTCGCGCGCAAATTCTTTTGCCTCCCGGTGCTGTTGTGTCCAGGTTGACGTTATGGATTGATGGCGAAGAACGTGAGGCGGCATTCGGAGGCCGTGGCCGTGTGCGTGAAGCCTATAGAAAGGTTGTTAGACGCCGCCGCGACCCGGTTCTGGTCACAACATGCGGGCCAGATAGAATTATGATGCAATGCTTCCCTGTTCCCCCTAATGGTGGAGAAATGAAAACTCGCATTGGTATTACAGTTCCTCTGACACTGTTGCAGGCTGACACAGGATTGCTTCTTTTACCTCGTACGCTTGAAAGAAATTTCGGGATTGCAGACGAAAAAGCGCACTCTATATGGATTGAGGGCAACGGGGCTTTTTCTTCCGGGTCAGATCAACTCCTGCAAGAAAAGAACAAAGAAGGAAGTTTTACAATTCGCGGAGAGTTGACAAGTTCTGAACTCAACTCCGTACGAACGTCCATCACTATAACGCGTGATCCTGCTGATACTGTTGCTTGGGCTACTGACGAAACGATTCAGGGCGAATACGGTGTTATTCAAATTCTCAGTGAACAACCTATTGATGCTCCGGACAGAATTGTTGTGGTCATCGATGGATCCGCAGAAATGGACAAACATTTGCAGGCTATTGCGACTGCCCTTGAATCTGTCTCGCCAAGGGGAGAGCTTGCAGTTCTACTCGCGGGCGATAAAGTTCTTGAAGTATTTGAGCCGCAGAGCGCCAATCCCACCAACATCCAGGTCATGACGAAGAAACTTATTGATCTGAAATGTGTTGGTGGACAGGACAACACAGAAGCACTGCTCAAAGGATGGGATCTGGCAGCTCAATCGAAGAAAGGAGTAATACTATGGATTCATGGACCTCAATGGTATTTACTTTCCGCCGGGGAACAACTGCGACAGCGTTTTGAACGAAGACCCGAGGGCCCGGCTCTTTACGAAATACAGACTGAGCATGGACCCAATCGCCTGATTCAAAAAATGGATGGGTTAATACCGATACACCATGTTTCTCGTAAGGACAATTTCCAGAATGATCTCATGTCTGTGCTTAAAAGCTGGCAGATCGCTGAGAAAAGATGGATTGCTGATCGCGATAGAATGTTGCTAAGCGAATTGCCGCAGGACAGAGGCGAGGAAAGTTCTCGGCACTTGGTCAGACTATGGGCACACGACAGGATAATGAAAGACTTTACTTCAGGCGACAAGTTGCGGATCGAAGCAACGACGGTAATTGGCTCCCAATATAGCCTTGTGACACCATTGACAGGAGCAGTCGTGCTTGAGAATCAGCAACAATACCAAGAAGCCGGGCTCGAACCAGTCCCTCCTGGTTCAGTTCCTACAGTGCCGGAACCAGAAATATGGGCTATGATTATAATAGCGTTTCTCCTTGCGTTATATGCCGGCCTACACCAGAAACTGTGTAGGGTCAAATGCAGGTGAGAACACTGTTCCTAATCACTGTTCTTCAACTTTTGGCGCTCTGGCCCGTATGGCGTTGGTACGCCTCACGGGTTATCAATAGTCACGGAGATGAATACGGACTTCTTGCGCTGGGTACGGCCATATTCCTCCTATGGGTGCGTCAAATAAAGACTACCCAGAGGGAAATTACACTGAGTGTGCCCATATTCTTTTTATTGTCATATGGTTTTCTTTACAGGTTTGTTCCATCTGAAATTGAAGCTGCTATTGCATTTTCAACACTGGCAGTTTTACTGTCAATGTTCAAAGGTAGACGGTGGCCTGAGATAGGAATTCTAGGATTATTCCTTCTTTCTCTGCCTCTTATTCCATCGCTTCAGTTCTACCTTGGGTATCCAATGAGAGTATTGGTTGCCGTTTTCACGATTCCGATCCTTCGACTGGGCGGATTTGAGGTCGTACGCGAAGGCACGTGTCTGCTGTGGGGGACCAAGCTGGTATGGATAGACGCGCCGTGCAGCGGTATTCGTATGCTGTGGGTTGGCGGCTATCTTCTTTTCACTTTAACATCAATATATCGTTTGTCAGCTTTTCGCACAATTACAGCCGGAGTACTTGCTTTACTGCTCGTCGTTGCCTCCAACATTTTGAGATCAGCGTCGTTGTTCTATTTAGAAGCTGACGTCATTGAGTTGCCGTCTGGTTTTCATGATGCAGTTGGTATCGTTGTGTTTTGTTTTCTGTCCGGTCTAATTTTCTTTGTCGTTCATCGTCTGCACGAACACCAGACGAACAGATTAAGCGAAAGAGATAAACAGCATGTCGTTGCGTCATCCTCTAATGCCGAAAAAACAGTGTTTTCGCTCAAGTCCATATACGTCTGTATTATCGTAAGTTTATTCGTTGGGCTCATACCGATGTTGCCTCTATGCAGAAAAGTACAGTGTGTAAATGAAACATTTCCGGGATGGCCTGATGCATGGAATGACCGCCCCCTTACTTTGCTTGAGTTATCTGAAAGAGAAGCACGTTTTATGAAAAACTTTCCCGGCCAAACCGCGCGATTTACTGATGGGCATCATGAAATAATTATGCGGTGGGTTACTGTCCCGACCAGAAAGTTGCATCCTGCATCCGATTGTTTCCGCGCATATGGCGCCAAAATTAGACCTTTCCCTTTGTATATCGATGAACAAGATAAGGCATGGGGTGCGTTCCAAGTAGAACAGAATGGATGTCGTTTACTGGTACACGAGCAGTTTCGTGACAATACTGGCCAAACATGGAGTGATGTATCCAGTTGGTACTGGGCCTCTACGTTTGGCAAGACGAAAGGCCCTTGGTGGGTTTTCGTTGTAGTAGAAAAACTGTAAAGGTCGTTGGCTTTTGGGGACTGAAGGTCCAACTCCCAAAATAGCAAAATAAGGATTCATTTCGATCTCTTGCTGTCATTGAAGTGGCGTGTCTGTGCGGACGCTCTGTACCGTGAGTGGAAGGATCTGAAAAGATATGAACGCAATGTCTATCTGTTGATCACGTTCTTAATCGTATACTCCTGTGTGGAAATTCGTTGGGTGCGTTGCAGGTTCAAATCGCGCTTTGTTACGTCCCAGTGTAGTGTCAACTCGTTGAACTCACCGGTTTCACAATCATAGGTATCAGTGTTGTCCTCGTAGAGCGTTATCCCCCTTGAGCCATCTCCATAGACATGCACAGTGAGCGTAAATGAATCTCTCGACGCGGTTGACGGCGTTATCTGCGAAAGTCGGGTTAAGCCTCCGCCTCCGGTGTGTGATCGTATTCATTTAATCTTCTATGCAGTGTTCGTCGGCTTATTCCCAGCATTGTTGCGGCTTTTGTGCGGTTGTTATTACATTTTGCCAGGGCCGAATAGATCATTTGTTTTGTTGTTTCAGCAAGTGATTCGGTGCCGGATATCAGCATGTCTGATTCATGTTCATTGCCTTTATTTTGGGTGTGGTGACTGTCTGCCGCATCCCTTATATTCGCGGGTATATCACGTACCATCAGTTTATCACTGCGTGCCAGTACAACCATTTTTTCTATTGTGTTCTTGAGTTCGCGAACATTGCCTGGCCAGTCGTATGCAGACAGTACATTTATGACGTCGGGTGTTATGCTCTTGATTTCCTTCTGGTTTTTCGCGTTGAATTCTTTCAGAAACGTAGAGCAAAGTAGAGGTATGTCGCCGGGGCGCTCTCGCAGGGGGGGCAGATTGATATTGACGACATCAAGACGGAAGAACAGGTCATCGCGAAAAGAGCCTTCTTCGACAAGGGTTTTCAGTTTTCTGTTTGTGGCAACGATGAGCCGTATATCCACTTCAATTGTTTCTTCACCACCTACCCGTTCGAATTTGCGTTCCTCGAGCACACGCAGAAGCTTTACCTGAACGGAAGAATCTATTTCGGATATTTCATCCAGGAACAATGTTCCACCGTCGGCCTGCTCAAAGCGGCCGTGTCTGCGTGACATTGCGTTTGTGAAAGCTCCTTTTTCATGTCCAAAAAGCTCACTTTCCAGCAAAGAAGGCGTGAGTGCCGCGCAATGGACGGTGATGAACGGTCCTTTATTACGGGAGCTCAGGCGGTGTATGGCGTGGGCAACCAGTTCTTTGCCGGTGCCGCTTTTCCCCTGAAGAAGCACATTTGCCTGAGTTGGCGCCACTTGTCTGATTACCTCAAAAAGCTTCAGCATGGGTGGTGATGTACCTATGATCTGTTCCATGCCGTATTTGGCGTCAAGCTGTTCATGCAGATTGATGTTTTCCGATTCTATTACGCGCGAACGGAGAGCCCTTTTCAGGAGGAGGTCGAGATGATCCAGGTTGACTGGTTTCATCAGAAAGTCAAAAGCGCCTCGTTTCATTGCGTCCACAGCTGTTTCCACTGTGCCGTAAGCAGTAAGCAGAATACAGATGAGCAGATGATTGGCGGCGAGCGCTCTCTGCATCAGGGTCAACCCGTCCATACCGGGCATTCGCACATCGCTGAGCATGATATCTATATCCGAGTTGGACAGGACGCGCAGAGCTTGTTCCGCGCTGTCGGCGAGTACAACATCATAGTCGCGCTTAAGAGCGAGGTGAAGGCCGTCCCGTGTATTCTTATCATCGTCGACGACCAGAACTGAAGGTTTGTCTTTTGTTTTTATTGTTCGTGTCCTTTCTGCATTTTTTTGCGGGTCTTGTTTCCGGTTTTTGATGGTGGCAGAAGGCGCATTCTATGTTCTGCGAAAGGTAGGAATATTGTAACGCTTGTCCCCTTACTGGGTGCGCTTGTTATTTCCATTTGTCCGCCATGATCCTGAATTATGCGGTGAACGATCATTAAGCCAAGGCCGGACCCGTCATCTTTTGTTGTATGATAGGGTTCGAATATATGTCTGAAATCTTCCTGTTTGATGCCTATTCCGGTGTCTTGGAAGATAATTTTGACCGAATCACTTTTGGTAGAAAGTATGATTCTGAGCGATCCATGGTCGGGCATGGCTTCGAACGCGTTCTTGATGATATTGAAAAACACCTGCTTGATCTGATCTCTATCTACTTCAATGCTGGGTATGGACTCTGAGCAATCTACTTCTACGTCTATTGTTTTGTTCTGTATTTCATGTTTTAGAAGGATCAAAGTGTCTTTAAGCAATTCATCTATGCGGGAGAGAACCCGGGTTGGCTTGGCCGGTCTTATGGCGCGCAGGAATTGAGTTATTATGAGATCAAGTCGCGTGACTTCGTTTCGTGCCACTTTGACCAGTTCTCTGAGTCTGGAGATATTCCCTTCCCCTTCCTGTTCGCCGACTTTTTCGTCAGACAGGGTGCAGAGCTCCCGATCAATCAGCTGGAGGTGTATATTCATGGCATTCAACGGATTGCCTATTTCGTGTGCTACGCCGGCGGCAAGCAGTTTGATGGCATTCGTCCGTTCTGATTCAAGAAGACTTGCTTCATGTTCACGGTCGTAAGTGACGTCACGAAGGATTATTACCATGCCCTTCTGTTTATTTTTCTGAGCCGGCATTGGAATGACATAGAAACTTACGAATCTGTGTTCGGGATAAGCAATTTCTATTTCGCGTGTTACGAGTTTGGATTCCTGGTCTCTGTCAAGTTTAAGAAGATTATCCCAATCTATATCGCGCATGTACTGGCTGATTGTTCTGTTTTTGCCGGATTCCTGCATGGAGAAGCCGAGCAATTGTTCCGCCACTTTATTTGCGTAAGTAAGTTCTCCATTTTCATTGATGACAATTATTCCTTCCTGGATAGACTGGAAGATGGTTTCAAGCAGACCTTTTTCCTGTGCCAGACGCAGAAAATATGACTGCAAGCTCTGCGAGTCTAAAAGATCCAGACGTTCAATAAGTTTATCCAGAAAACCCGGTTTCATATCAACAATCTTTTCCTTAACACTTTACAAATAAAACAGAGCATATTTCCACCAAAACAGGCCTTTTTCAGTTGTAAATATGCGCCAATATGTCTCGAACTGTAATGGTATAGATTTGTCATGGCAAGTAAAAAAAGAGTCAAAATGGCAATATGAATATAGAATACGAAAACTGGTGGTGCTGATGGAAGGGGGTGATTTTGAGGCGGATAATGATACATTGTTTCTATTTATTACGGGGAAATTCTTTTTTCTATGATGATTCATGCTTTTTCAAAGAATGCCTCTTGAGCTTAATTGTCATCTCTGGCTATTATGACATTCAACAGGTTCGTAGTGGAAATTATTAAGAAAGACGGGATGTGACAAAATAATGAGCAAGAAAGCGGATATCGGATTAATTGGTCTTGCGGTAATGGGTGAGAATCTGATTCTCAACATGGAGAGCAAAGGTTTCAGGGTAGCTTGTTTTAACCGGACGGTAAGCAAGGTTGACAAGTTTATTAACGGCCGGGGCAAAGGCAAGAAGTTCATCGGGTGTCACAGCATTGAGGAACTGGTCAGCTCTCTTGAAAGGCCGCGAAAGGTGATGATGCTGGTTAAGGCCGGTGGTGCTGTTGATGATATTATAGGAGATATAATCCCATTATTGGATCCGGGTGACATTATTATTGACGGCGGCAACAGTCATTATCCTGATACAATTCGTCGCACGAAGACGTTGGCGGAGCAAGGTCTTCTTTTCATAGGTACGGGTGTTTCGGGTGGTGAAGAAGGTGCTTTGAAGGGGCCTTCGATAATGCCGGGTGGGAATAAAGCAGCGTGGGAAAGCGTGAAGCCTATTTTTCAGGCTATCGCCGCGAAGGTGGAAGACGGTACGCCGTGTTGCGACTGGATAGGCAATGATGGTGCCGGTCATTTTGTAAAGATGGTGCACAACGGCATAGAGTATGGCGACATGCAATTGATTTGCGAGGCTTATCAGATCATGAGCAAAGGGTTGGGCATGAGCCCGGCGGAGATGGGCGAGGTGTTTTCCGAATGGAATAAAGGCGTGCTTGATTCATATTTGATAGAGATCACGAGCAGGATTCTTGCGAAGACTGATCCGGAGACAGGCAAGCCGATGGTTGACATGATTCTGGACACAGCGGGTCAGAAGGGCACGGGCAAATGGACGTCTCAGGCTGGTCTTGATCTGGGCGTGGGGATTCCACAGGTTGCGGAGGCCGTTTTCGCACGCTGTATTTCGGCAGTCAAAGATGAACGTGTTGCCGCCAGCGCGCTTCTTCGGGGGCCTGATCCGGTTTTCAAAGGGGACAGGGCGGCTTTTACGGCGCAGTTACATGATGCTGTTTACGCGGCGAAGATATGTTCTTACGCGCAAGGCTATCAGCTTCTTCGCGCGGCGGCGGCGGAATATGGCTGGGATTTGAATTATGGCGGCATAGCGCTCATGTGGCGTGGCGGCTGTATTATCAGGGCAAGGTTTCTTGAAGATATAAAGAAGGCGTTTGATAAAGATCATAATCTTACGAGTTTGTTGCTGGATCCTTATTTCAGGAAAGTGATTGTTGAATCGCAGTTATCATGGCGCAACGTTGTTAAGACGGCGATAGATCTCGGCATAGCGGTTCCATCCATGAGCGCGGCGTTGAACTATTATGATTCTTACCGGGATGCGCGCTCACCTGCTAATCTTCTGCAGGCTCAGCGTGATTATTTCGGGGCGCATACGTATGAGCGTGTTGACAAGCCGCGCGGCGAGTTTTTTCACACCGACTGGACAGGGACGGGCGGTGACACATCGGCATCAACGTATAATGTATAGGCTGTAAAAAATAACGGGGGGGAAATGGGAAAGAATGTTATTGTTGCGCAATCAGGCGGGCCCTCACCTGTTATAAACAGTTCTTTACGCGGGCTGATAGACGCGTGCAATGAGAGTGGTTCGGAATTCGGAAAGATTTATGGAGCATGGCATGGGATAGAGGGAGTATTGAAGGAGGAGCTTATAGATCTTTCCATTCAGCTTCCGGCAGAGACAGCTTTGCTGGGGACGACACCGGCGGCCGGTTCAATAGGGACGTGCCGGTATAAACTCAAATCCAAACAGGTAAAGGATTTTTTGCGGGTTGTTGAAGTATTCAAGGCGCATGATATTGGTTATTTCTTTTATACGGGCGGGAATGATTCCATGGATACGGCCCATAAAATAAGCAAAATTGCTTCCGAACACGGGCTGGAAATGGTTGTTACTGGTGTGCCGAAGACGATAGATAATGACGTTGGTGATTCGGAGTTCAAGCTTATTGATCATACACCCGGCTACGGGTCGGTGGCGCGTTACTGGGCATACTGCATTCAGAACGCCAATGAGGAAAATGCCGGTTCATGCACATGTGATCCCGTGCTGGTGATTCAGATGATGGGCCGAAAAATAGGGTATATTCCGGCGGCGGCGCGACTTGCTGATCCCGGTCGCCAGATGCCGCTTCAGATATACATGCCTGAATCAGGTCTTACGCTTGAACAGTTGGCAGATAATGTCAATGATGAGCTTAAACGGAGTGGACGCTGTATAGTCGCGTTGAGTGAAGGATTTGATGTTGGTGAAATCGGGGCGCGTCGTGATTCGTTCGGGCATGTGGAATTCGGTGCCAGTGATCTTACAGCTCAGCAGGTGGTAGTATCTTATCTTAATGATAATGGGTTATCGGCAAGAGGCTCGGCTCGCGGGAATGTATCGGGCACTGATCAGCGTGACACGGCGATATATGCTTCGGTACAGGATCTTGATGAGGCTTACAGACTGGGTTGGAACGCGGTAGAAATTGCGCGCAAGGCCGGGAGCGGATGGATGTCAACGATTCTTCGCAAGCCGGGCGAAGCTTATGAAGTTTATTATGATAAAGTGCCGCTTGAGAAAGTTGCCAACAGTGAGCGCACATTTCCCGCGGAATGGCTTACAGACAGCAAGATTGATGTTACGGACGATTTCATCAGGTACGCGCAGCCGTTGATGGGTGACAAATGGCCTGAAATACCGCTTGAAAACGGGCTTCAGCGTTTCGCGCGGTTGAAGCGGGTATTTGCGGAGAAAAAGTGTCCAGCATATATTCCGGAAGCGTATTGATTGTATTTGTTATGGTTTTTACTTTCTTACGCATATTGAATTTGTCAGACTGACTGACAATATCAGATTTCGAGAGGCATTTTCATGGATTCAATTGAAGAAACAGGTGCATTGAGGCTTGATTTTGACAAGCTTATCAGACTGGCGGGTTCCAGCAAGGGCGTCATTCCGGTTGCTGTTCAGAATGTGGACAGTAATGAAGTTATTCTTGTAGCTTATACCAATGAGCTTGCCTTAAAGAAATCGATTGAAACGGGGAATCTGGTTTTATGGAGCACATCCAGAAACGAGCTTTGGGAGAAGGGCAAAACGTCGGGTGAAACGTTTGAATTGGTGGAAGCCTATGTTAATTGTGAGCAGAACTCACTGCTTTACAAGGTCCGTCCCAGACGTGGCGGGATCTGTCATACGGGCAATAAGGACGGCAGACCCAGGAATTGTTTTTATCGCAAGATAAATCTGAAAACTCTGACTCTTGAGAACATTGATCCTTGAGTCTGGTTTTATTGTATTTATTGTTGGCTTCTAAAAGACATTAAGGGGATTGTGTTGGATACGACGGTTCTTGGCAGGACAAGTCTAGAGGTCACGCGCACAGGTTTTGGCGGCATTCCCATTCAAAGATTGGGCATGGATGATGCTGTGTCTGTGATAACCCGCGCTCTGGACAAGGGTGTGAAGTTGATAGATACAGCGCGTGCTTATACTGACAGCGAATTGAAAATAGGCGCGGCCATTGCCGGGCGCAAGGACAGGCCTGTGCTTGTTTCCAAGACGTACAGCCGGGATGCCGATGGCGCGCGGCGCGATATTGATTTAAGCGTGAAAAATCTTGGCACGGGCTATATTGATGTTTATCTGCTTCATAATATCAACAGCGTGGAACTGCTGGATCAGGTTACAGGCCGTGATGGTGCGTTTGAAGGTATTCTGAATCGCCAGGCTGATGGAGTAATAGGTTTTAATGGCATTTCCAGTCATAAGCCGGATATTATTCATGCGGCACTGAAGAAGGATTTATTTGATGTAGTTGAATTGCCTCTCAATTTTATTGAGCAGGAGTCGCTCACTGTGTTCAAGGAAGCGTATCGCCGGGATGTAGGGACAATAGTGATGAAACCGCTTGCGGGCGGAGTGCTCAAACCGGCTTCGGCGGCGTTGAAATTTGTTTTATCCCAGTCCGTGGTACACTGCGTTATTCCGGGCATGCAGACGATTAACGAGGTGGAAGAGAATCTTTCAGCGAAAGGATCTCTTTCCAGGGATGAGTTCGAAAAACTGCTTGTTGAAGCCGATAGATGGGGGAAAAAATTCTGCAGGAAGTGTGAGTATTGTCTTCCTGAGTGTCCGCAGGGCATCAATATCACGATGATATTGCTGTTTCATATTTATTTCAGGATGTACGGGATGACCGAATGGGCGCGGAACAGATATGGCGCCTTGCCGGTGAAGGCTGAAGCCTGCAAGGAATGCGGGAAATGCCAGGAGAAATGTCCTTATAATTTACCGATAATAGAGATGCTCAAGGAAGCGCATTGTGATATGAATTAATTTTCTGAATACCTGCGCTGTTCCATTGAACTCTTGTCATGAAATTACGCTGTCCATATTGTGAACATTCTCTAGGGTCGGAGGCAAGGTCCGCTTGTCCGGCTTGCGGTAAGACGATGATGATTCCGGATCGTCTTCGTGGAGAACAGCATAGTGAACGAAAACGGGCACGTGAATTGCGGGAGCGCGCGGCGCGCCGTGAACATGCTGTATCATCAGACGATTTTTTGCTTAACAGGAGTCCCGGTTCCCTTTTTATTATTATTGCTGTTATGACTGTTCTTGGCGTATTGCTGATAGGTGTAACAAATCGGATATATCCGACACGGGCCAGGGAAGCTGTTGCAGCGAACGAATTGACTGCACTTCGGATTGCCGTTGAGCGGTTCATGTGTGATTGCGGGCGTTATCCGTCTGAAGATGAGGGATTGGACGCGCTGGTGCTTGATCCGGGGATTTCCGGCTGGGGCGGGCATTATGTTAACATTATAAGACCTGATCCATGGTTTCATAATTATTGTTACATTGTGACGAATGGGGTTGTTACTTTATTTTCCATGGGGCCTGATGGCATAAGAAGCGCTGATGATATTATTGCGGCCGAGCCGACTCCTGATGAGGTTGTGCGCAGGCACGATATTGGACGATAAAAGAAGGGAACAATCGGGATTAAGCTGAAAAGAACAGGAGAAACCTGTAATCCCATTGCCTTGACACAATACAGGGGAATTGGCAAATTAACCGGATTAAGGGAAGGTTAATGGTCTGAACATTATTTTACGGGGCGATTAGCTCAGTTGGTTAGAGCACTTGGATCACACCCAAGGGGTCACAGGTTCGAGTCCTGTATCGCCCATACTTCGCGGAAAAACCGTCAACCACAGGGGGGTCAACACCATTAACGGGGGCAACCCCGATTTTTCCAGCCCACATGTTGCTTTGTAGCAGTACTATCTGGTAGTCCAGATGGAAAACCGCTTCTCAAAAAACATTCTATTTTCTATTGAGCATGAAATCACGCATGGACTGTTTTACATCCCGAATCGCCGGAAGATCCTCGTGAAACGACATTTCAATTCCCAGTTCCTTGTGAACAGGCTCCATGAATTGATATAACCTTGGTGACGATACTCGGATTTCTTTCGGCTTAAACTTTGCCTTGTTGAGTATCGAAACAAGCTTGGCAGGTATTTCTTCCCACATTTGGTGCAGACCTTCGGTTGCCTGCATAAGCTCAGTTCCGGGAAACTGCACCCCAAATATATCGGTTTCCTCCATCCATTGCCATGGAGCCAACTTCTTAATCTGATCGGCCGCGGCATATAGACGCCGCCAGGAATTGATGTCTGTTTTCTTTTTGTCTGTCATTTGGGTGTGCCGCATCCTTTCTCAGCATCAGTCAATTTGTCGAACCATGCCCGGAGCTCTGGAAAAGCTGCGTTGCGTGGCCATGGATTGCCATCCTCCCACATCGCAAAAAGATGTGTAGCCGCCCATGCTTCGCCCGTACGCCGCGGATGCCGCGCAATGCGAGATTGGTAGAAATCCGAGTAAATGTCATCGTGACCCAAGAGAACAAACTGTTTCCATTGGCTTCTAAGCTTGGCTTCTGACTCGATATTGATTATCTCAATCCACTGTGCCATCTGTTTCTTTGGATCAGGCCATGCCGTCTGCATCAAATCCACAGCTTCAACATCCGTTGCAGGAGCACCATATCCGAATATTGTCATAATGCAGGCATCTTTCAGCCTGTCGCGTAAATCCTGCCATTCGTCCCATATGAAGGTGCGTTCCTGATAATTCTTTTTCTCCACTGGGTAGAGCAGGCGAGTAGGTTGAAGACTATTCCTGCATACAGGGCATCTCCCGGGGTATGGTCCTTTGCGCTTGTCTTTCTCGCAATATCCGACGGCGACATTTCCGTGGAGAAAAAGGAGCATCGGGAGTTCAACATGAGAGGCATTGCGCATGGCGGCCTGGACAAGTAAAGGATCCCAATTGAAGGTTGCTATCACGTCCCTCGGATGCAGGGAGAGAACAAGATGATCATAAATCGTTGGCTGATCAGGCAATTCCATTTTTGAAAAGTAGTCATGTACACATTCTTCGAGTGCACTCAGGCAATCGGCAAATCCACCATCTTTATGAAGCCGGCTATACAAGCGTTCGAAATCCTCATATTGTTTCCGCTGAATACCGTGCGCATCAAGAATTGCCTGCAATCCGACAACATCGATTAGATTCTCGAAAGTCGGCAATATCCGCTTGTTTTTGTCTCCATTGAGACAGGTCGCCCTGCTGGCGCCGGAGCCCAAGATTACAACATGCGGCTGTCCTTCACGCACTGTTGACACCTCCAACTCGGGCGTAAAGGTTTCGCCGGATTGAGAAACATTCTTGCTCTCATTCATAGAATAGTACCCGCCAGATGCCAGTAGTAAAATGCCTCCAGAGAAATTTTGCGCAGTGTGATAAGGCGCTCAAAACGGCCATCCAAAGGAAGTTCCAGCAACTGCGTTGGTTCTGGCACGGTTCGGAGATCATTGAGGTCTGCGTCCAATTTTCCACTGCGAAGAAGAGCGGCCATCAACGCTGCGCGTGATGCGGGGATTTTGGCGGAAGGTATGTCGAAGACAGGTCCGATAACATGGCTGTCCAGAGATTGTATTCCTGCCCGCAAGAAATCTGTCTTCTCATTATGTTCCTGCTTTCTGATTTCGAGCTGACTCGTCCAATATGCTGCATCAATTGTATCGTCCAATGCTGTTTCCCGCTCGAATTGCCCGCCTCTCGCCTCGTTTTGAACAGCAAACAAACGGTCATAGGTCGTCGAGACAGAGCCAAGGTCGGTTGCCAGAGGAAACAATTCACCGACATCAAAGAGTTGTTTCAGAACGCGGATGGGTTTCGGGTCCGGCATCTTGCCGCCTGGATTTCGCGGTTGGGGTTGATACAGGACTCCGACTGTGGCCGGTGCAAATGCAGTCAGTTTGTCACCGAGTAGGCAATCGATAGAAGGCACCTGCACACTTTGGGGCGTATCAGTCTCAATCAGATCAATATCGATAGCCTTGGTTTCAACCACCGGGTATGTGATATCGCCCATCAGAACATCAAGTTGAAGAGGCCATGGCTTACCAAGCGTGGGTGAATCGTAAGGTATTTTAAAGTGACGCGTTGGCGGGTTCTCCCTGTCCCGCCACTCCTGATACACAAACTCACCAAATGGTGGATAACATACTTCTTTGAGAACCCGGTTCAGTTCAGCCATATCGACCGGCGTCGCGATATCGACATCGATGGAGAGACGCCGCGGCGGCCGAACATGCAGAAGCAGGCTTGTTCCACCCTTGAAAACAAAGTCCAACCCCACCGCCGCAAGACGTCCTACAAACTCCAGCGCAAAGATACAGGTCTCAACCAGCCTTGGATCACGAGCCCGCAAGCGAGCTGCCTGATCCTCAATCCAGCCTCTTTCCATGCACCGTTTCGTTAGCATTTCGTCGTCTCTATATTCGCAACCTGCTTGTTGACAATTATTTACACCCATTTGGCTTGCCGGTTGCGGAAGGGCAAAAACAATTCACTAACGCCGGAATCATGACTATTTCTCCATTAGTGTATTGGGTTCGGCAAATACATCATCCTTGGACAACTCTCTCTTGTCTGCGTAATAAAGGAGTGTTCCCAGCGATATTCTTGATGTTTCGGCCAGCGACTGAGCCATGTCTTTGGATTCTCCCGGGTCAATAATATGCAGTGCTTGTGCTTCGACGCACAGATCCACAAGAACAGCCTCAGGCGGGGAGAAGTGGCTATCGTGGTGAGGAGCGACGCTATTGAGGGGGCGTATGACGATCGCCTTGTCGCCGGCGCGGACCTCGGAAACACGATCAGCACCCGGATTGGAGTAGACATCATAGCCTCTGCCGCGCAGGAAGTCGGATACAGTGGATAAGCCATCCTTTTCTACATTCACGAAGGTGATGAATTTTGAGAGGATATGATGCATCCAGGGATTGATCTGTTGGGTGGACCAGCAGACGAAGTCGAGCAAAGGGAACTCCTTTTCCAGCAGCTTAACAATCTTCTTCACCGGTTTCGGGTCGAGTTTGCATGGTTCCTTGATCCCTGAATACCAGCCACGGCCGGCATCATGCACAATGCCCTGCGCCATGGCATCACTCATATAATGACGGAGCGTACCGTCCTTGATTTCCAGCCCCTTCTCATCCAGCAAACCGCGAACCGCATCCATGCTGAAATAGGGGGATTTGCTCTTCATCGCTGGCAGAAGATCGGAGCAAAGGCTTGATCTAGCACCGGACATATGCCGCCTGTTCTCTTTTTCATTAGTAAAAAACTTCGTGCTCAAGATTATCTAATCCTCATCCTATCAACCCTTGTTGCTGATTTCCTTTTTCATTTCCACGAGTCTGTTCAGAAGGAATGGCTGCGGCTGTCGGTGGCCGTTTTCCCACTGATTGACTGTGCTGAAAGTCACACCGACTTCCTTGGCAAACTGCTCTTGCGTCAATCCCAAGCTCTTTCGGAGGGACTTCACCAGTGCAGGTACATTTGGTTGATTCATAATCTCATATCCCTTACAGATACATGATCTTTATATGATTCGCTATATTGAATGCAATACACTACAAAGTCAAGCATGGAGAGAACGAATCATGTTTTGCAGAACAGCCCAAAACTGAAATAAGATTGGGGTATGGCCCACATATTTCACTTCAAGTTAACCCGTCTTTCGCTATTCGCGGCGCAAAACGACTATTTTCGGTAGGTTGAAGCCGTTTGTCCCAATGTTTTCAGGGGTTGATGTTCGGAATTGTGCTGTGGGGCAGACCCACCCCATTGACGAACGG
>JAQBFJ010000161.1:0-4365 GCA_032123435.1 Verrucomicrobiota bacterium | reverse complement strand
GCTCCCTGCGGTACTGCTTTTCGTGGCACCGTCTCTGATGCCAAGCTAACGGTATTGTCAGTGAAAGGGGAGCTTTTTTCAGACAGGATAACCCTCAGGTCCGGAGGACCTTCCCCTCAGATCCGGAAGGACATTCCGGGTCCAAGGACGGGTCTAAGGACAATACAGGATTTGATGTAACCTCGGCCTTTATATTCTCCGTGTCTCCGTGTCCTCTGTGGTGAATGTTTTTCTGTCCCTGTAAATCCTGTTATCCTGCTTGCCTCGCCATAGCCTATTGAAGACGGCGGGTCAAAAAAACTCCCTCTTCTCATCCTGTCTAATTCTAACTGCATCTGAACCTGTATGAAACACCGCCGCGAACCGAACGTTCCGGTGACGGATAATACGCGTTCGCCCAGCCCATATAACCCAGACTCGAGTATTCCTCATTGAACAGGTTATCAACTCCTACATATGCTTCCCAGCCCTCAACACACTTCGATACATAGCGAAGAGTAACGTCCACCGTCGTATAACTTTCCAGCTTCTCTCCCACGTTTCCCGTATCTCCACCCATGTAAGATTCATCAACATATGTAACGAGCGCGTCAAAGATAAGATCCAGCGGCATATTTACGATAAGGCCTACCGACGCCTTGTCACGCGGCACCAGTGGAATATCATTACCGTCATTCACGCCGGCGGTAAATCTGGCATCTGTGAGAGTATAACCGATCTTTACTGTCCCTTTATCCGCGATATTATAAACAAGATTCAATTCGGCTCCCTGCCGCCTTGTATCATCCATATTTTCATTCCGCATGGCGTCATTATTCCATCCGATCTCATCGTTCATTTCCAGGTTGAAGAACGTAAGGCCGCACATCAGCGAGCCGGATATCCAAGCGTCCACGCCGGCCTCAATGCTCCAACCGTTTTCCGGATCAATATCCGAATAGAACTGATCTGTCCCGAACCCGAAATACGTCACCTGTTCATCAATAAAAGGATACCTGTAAACAGTTGCCGCCTTTACGAACACTTTTGATTTGTTTTCGAACACTTTGACCACCGATATATCCGCCGCCTGCTCCCTGTGCGTAACATTGTCATCAACTATACGGCTCCCGGCGGCATCCACTTCCGCTTCTATATCGCAGGATTCTGTGCGGACCCCCAGCCCCAACGTGTAACCATCGTTTAAAGCCATCTCATTTCTAGCGTAAAGGCCCAGTGTTTCCTTCAACACATCAGCGGTCAGTGTTTCCATTGTTCTCGTCACATCAGCAAACCGGTCCAGATCAAGAGAATCCTGATACCAGTCCAAACCTATGGCAAAAACGTTGTCATATTCCAACACTTTGCCGTTAACGATATATGCCGGGGTAACCCCGATAGTTTTTATGGATTGATCCGTAAAACTGAACCAGCTGGTCATATCACTGTCCATATCTTTCTGGTTCAAGGATATACCGGCTTCCACCCGATGGCCTGGCATCAACTCCGCCGTTATTGAAAGGTGCCCGTTGAGGTATTCGCTCGCGACATCATCAGCCTGGTCGTTACTTCTTTTTCTGTCGGCATCAACCTCCTCAGCCGTTAACCAGCCCGGCAATTCATTATCAATCGTCTGCCAGGACAGCGCCACTCCGACATTAACATCCTCCGTGACATCCCATCCCAGATTAGCCCCTATACTGTCGGCATCAAAAGCGGTTCTATCCCTGTAGCCATCAGAACTGTACTGTTCACCGTTCACACTGTAGCTCAAACTGCCCGCGGAATCTGAATAGCCGATCCTGAACGCGGTTGTGCCAAAGCTCGCGAGGTCAAATGAAATATCGGTAACCGGCTCCGCCCCGCCGGTCTTGGTTATTATATTGATCACGCCTCCTATAGCATGGTCGCCATAAAGCGCCGTAGAACTGCCTCTCACAATCTCTATCCGTTCAACATTGCTTATCGGGATCTGGAGCCAGTTAATGCCGGCCATATCGGGCCTGTTAAGTTTACAGCCGTCCAGAAGAACCAATACACGCCCATGCGCGTTCTCTCCGAATCCGCGCATAGCCACGTCCATACTCGCTGGATTCCCCGTGATGGATCTTACGTAAACGCCATTGACTCCGGCCAGCGCGTCAACAACGCTGATATGTCCGGACCGTTTCAAATCGTCAGAACTGATCACCGTGACATTAGCCGGCACCGTCGACACATCCCTTTTGCCGCGTGCCGCCGTAACAATGATATCACGACTGTCCTCATTCTCAACCGCACCATTCGTTCTGCAAACAACGCACATCACACACACTATACCTGTTACCACCATTTTCCTCATGACTGTCTCCTTGCTTCTGTTGAGATTTGACAAAAAACCAACACACACAGTCCCAAAAACAAAAAACCCTCAAACTCCCGTAATAAGGAATTTGAAGGTTCCACAATAGTAAGACCTTATCATCCCTTACTGCGAAGGAGTTCTGACAAGCATAAAAAGAAACGTCTTCTGGCTCCCGGCATCAAACCTACTACCTTGCCTTCCCATGAACACTACAGCTCATCGTGGCTATTAAGGATTCGCCGCCCGACATCATTAAATGTCAGGCACCCACTTGCGTCACTAATGTCAGCGCAAATGATAACCGGATACAGCGGCGCGACCGCGTCTGATTCTAACAGACTTCCGTTTTCTTCTCACGAAGGTTTTCCATTTTCAAAGAACTGTCGCGACATTAGCAGACGAACACATTAAGTCAATACCTATTTTTCAACCTTACTTGCACAATATTGTGAACCATTAAGGCTAGAAAGCCCAAGATCATGGAAAAGATATTCTTTTTGACAGGATCACAGGATGCACCCTCCGCTCCAAACTTGACTTCGACAAAACAAACTGCCAGTTTATACGGGAAGGTATTTCATGACACACAATACAAAAGAAAAAAAGCAGGAAAGCGTTCCAGACAGCCTTAATGAGACCATCACGCGCGCCAAACAGGAGCTTGAACATCTGATTGACCTTAATCCGCGCGTTATGCTGTTGGTTAACGCGGATGCCGTCGTCATAAGAGCTAACAAAGCCTTACTCCAACTTCTGAACAAACAAAATTACAACGAAGTGCTTGGAAAAAGAATACAGGACATTTTCCAGTTAAAAGATACCTCCTTTGTAACAACTCTCATAAACGGAACCGCGCGTGACAAGACAGCTCAAGCAGTTGTCACCTTGCCTCAGCATGGAGATCACACATTAGAGTTCACGCTTATAGGTTCCGAAAGCGCGCCGGATCTTTTGTCAGTGATAGTGGAAGATGTAACAATTGGAAAACAACATTCCGCTTACATGGAAAAGAAACACAAGAAGGAAGCTGTAAATGCACTTGCCGGCGCCCTCATGCATAACATCAACCAGCCGCTTACCGTAATAATGATCAAGGCCCAGCTTGCGCAGCTTGCGGTAGACGATAAATGGCCGAAAGCAGAAGATTTGAGAAACGAATTACGAGCCATAGTAAAATGCTCAGCGCAAATAGCGGAACTGCTTGAAAAAGCAGCTCATTCCAAAGATTACATCACAGAACAATACACGCCTGAAACACATATATTAGACATAACACGTTCAGCCGGAACAGAAGATCCTGACCCGTCATACATAGCAGTGGTTAACGCCCTCATTGCCGCACTGTCAGCACATTCACCTGAATCTGCACTTCATTGCCGCCGCACGAGTGAATATGCCGCATTCCTGGCAAGGCATACCGGCATGACGCACGCTGAAACAGAAGTTGTACGCCGATGTGCCGCTCTTCATGACATAGGCAAGCTCGGTGTGCCTGCTACATTACTGCATAAATCAGGCCCACTAACGAGCAGTGAAATACAGATCATCAGAAAGCATGCTGAAATATCATCCAACATTCTATCCGTATTTCCTTTCATGGAAAAAGAATCAGAGGCCATTCGCGCAAATCATGAACATTATGATGGATCAGGGTACCCGCAGGGCCTTGCGGAGAAAGATATTCCCGTTTACGCTCGCATAGTAGCTGTCGCCGATGCTTATGACGCCCTTAGGCATGACAGATCCTATCATGCCGGAACAACGGATAAAGATGCTGTGGAAAAGATATCCGCTCAAGCCGGCACCCAGTTTGATCCCGACATAGTAACCATACTGCAGAAACACCACGAAGAAATGAACAACATGTTTCAGTAAAAGAAACCTGAACCATCTCATTTCCCATCCTGCCTGCCTCGCCGAAGCTTTCTTGCGAAGGTGGGTCTTATCCTGTAATCCTGTCAAAAACCTCCCTGCTCCATGCACTGCGTGGTAAAACTCTCATCCCCCTTCCCCCGGAACTTAACCTGCTTTCATCACTCGGT
>JAQBFJ010000160.1:0-4804 GCA_032123435.1 Verrucomicrobiota bacterium | reverse complement strand
CCTCTGTGAACTCCGTGGTTAATATGTATCCTGTCTAAAAATTGTATTCTCCGGGCAGGCACGGGGGGAGGAAATTATTCGTTATTAAAAAATCAACAATATCCTGGGCCATTGCTATATTTCCGGCCGTATTCGGGTGCGGGTCATATTCGTAGCGGTGATAGGTTCTGACAGGCTCGATTAAAGGAATATTATGCTGTTTACAGATTGCATGCATTCTTTGCAGGGGCCGTTCCCAGTCAATAATATGTTTTATTCCATCCATGATGATATAATCAGTTTCTCCGTCCGTCTGAAATCTGTTCCAGCGCAGGGACCATGCCCTTTTTCCTTTACCTGATTCCTCCGAAAAGACAAGGAATTTGGCGCCGGCGCGCTCGGCCGTGGACTCCATTTCGAGCATCAGAAGTTCCTGGAGATACCAGGCATATTGCAGGTATCCCGGACCAGGCCCCGGCGAGAGGTTCTCTATCAATGATGTCATGTCATGTTGCGTGTTGTTTTCCGGGTTCCACCAGTGGTTTGTTTTAGTCGCTTCGTGTTGCGGACATATTATTTCTCCTGTTTCGTTGGTGATCATCTTGAGATTGTATGAGTCTGTATGCATGGAGATTTTATGAGATGTATGCCGGCGAAGGCTTTTCCTGAGTTCGTTCAGATTCCAGATTATAGCGCTGTGAAGCAAAGCTCTTTTAGCACGCAGGTAGTCAGGAGAAGACCATCCTTTGGGGATTACTTTCAGTTTGATCGGTCGTCCGTCTCTGATTCTGTATGTGAATGGCTTTGCCCTGTAAATATTGTAGCTCAGATCTGCTTCAATAGGGCTCAGATTTTCAGATATATCATTTCCGCAGAACTGGTAAATGACAAGATCAGGCTCGTATTTCACTCCTTCACGTGTAAGCGCTTCCAGCATCTGGTCCGTTCCCCATCCTCCGACTCCGATGCTGATTACTTCCACGTTGGCATAACCATTGGAATGAAGAAGGTTCTCCGTCAGGCGTGTATACAACTGTTCCAGTGGAATTAGTCCAAATGTGTTGGAGTCGCCGAGAAAAAGTATTCGAAAGATGCCTTCTGGTTTGTTATATGAATGTTCCACATCTTTCCATCCTTTTGAATTTATTTGAAAGAAGGATGCGTGACCGGTGTCAGGGTTGACAAATTGTACCTGCTCATAGGGTGTTGGTGCCCATCCGTAGATGACGGCATTACTGGTATTGGCGGAGCCGATATTGAAGATTTGCGGCGGCGAGGTGTGTCTAAGGACCAGTTCGGAGAAAAAAAGGCAGATAATGACGGATATTAAGAGAAGAGATATTTTCTTTTTCAGATTATTTCGAGGGGTTTTTATTGGCATTGTCTTCCCCTGAGTGTATGCTTGGACACTTGGACACTTGGACACTGTTTTGAAGATATTCTGGCACATATCGTGAATTCTTGCCAGTATTCTTTTGTTAGACAGGGAATTTTTAGACAGGATAACAGGATGGACCCGCCTTCGCAAGGAGGCTACGGCGAGACAAGCCCGCCTTCGCAATAACGAGCTACGCCGAGACAAGCAGGATATACAGGATGGGGCAAGGGAATATTTACCACGGAGTTCACGGAGATCTGGAGCCGCCTTCGCCTTCCGAACTACGGCGGGCCGCAGGAGAAAGAAGGAGAAGAGAGTTGATTTAATTCGGGACTGACGTCTCAAAATTAAATCAATACTTTGCATGTTGGAGGAGAAGAGTTTTCTCGGAGGTTTACTCCATGACAACAACGTTGCATCAAATCATGGATTGCTCATGCAATACAGGATTTGATGTAACCTCGGTCTTTTGTATTCTCTGTGTTCTCGGGAACTCCAGCGCGGGGGCGCGGGTGGTAAGAAGAAAAATATTTTATTCTGATGGCTGAATAGATACCTTTTATTATGCAGGAATATTCGTGATCAGCAACTGTTTGTAAAGAAAGTATGAATCAAAGGTGAAATTGTAGATGAGAACAAAAGAAAACAGTCCTCAAATGCGTGTTATTGTTACCGAACCTTATGACAGGCATAAGCTTGGATTTATTGAAAGTCTGCGTATGATGTTCGGCAATATTTACGAAGCCAGAGGGCTGGTCTGGCAGTTATTTAAAAGAGATCTGCTGGCTGGTTACAGGAAATCGTTTCTTGGATTCACGTGGCTGTTTATTATGCCCATTACAGGGATGATCTCGTGGGTTTTTTTGCAAAGGGCGGGTGTTCTTAAGCCGGGAACTGTCGGCATTCCATATCCGGCTTACGTGCTTGTTGGGACGTCAATGTGGGGTTTGTTCATGGGGTTTTTCAGCGCGGCTCGGCAGACTCTGGCTTCCGGACAGGAATTGATGATGCAGATAAACTTTCCGCATGAAGCTCTTTTGGTGAAACAGGCGGCCAACCAGCTTGCCAATTTCAGCATCACATTTATTGTTAATGTTATTGCTCTTTTGCTTTTTGGCGTGGTTCCCAGTGTATGGATTCTGGTTTTTCCTTTTGTGGCACTGCCATTATTGCTCCTTGCGGCTGCGTTAGGCTTGATGGCTTCTATGATCAGTGTAGTGGCTGTTGATGTTGGCCGTGGTATTGGTATTGTTATGGGGTTGTTGATGTATGCTGTGCCGGTGATTTATGACAAGGACCAGATAGCAGAGATGCCGGCTCTTCTGCAGAAGATTGTTTATTGGAATCCGTTGACTTATTTGGTGTGTTCCTGCAGGGATATCATTGTTTATGGGCGGCTTTACGAGCCTGTTGGGTACTTCATCTGCGCGGTAATATCATTATGCGTGTTTCTTGTTTCATGGCGTTTGTTTTTTGTGAGTGAACCCAGATTGATCGAAAGGATGGTCTAACGGGAATGTTCCGTCCAAGCGTAAAAAAGCAGTTTGATTTGCCTGATGATGTCGTTCTTTCCGTGCACGGCGTCAGTAAAATATTCTGTCGCAGCCTGTTGCGCAGTATGGCTTACGGCATTCGTGATTTGACTCTCAGTTTCGCGGGTATATGTCCGGAACGGAAAACGCTTCGTTTTAATGAATTCATGGCTGTGGACAACATCAGTTTTGATTTGCGTCGAGGTGAAGCATTGGGGCTGATTGGCCCTAATGGGTCGGGCAAGACGACGTTACTGCGTTTAATCAGCGGGATATTTCCGCCTGACAGGGGCCGTATAGCGCGTCGCGGCAGAATGGTGGGCTTGATCGCGCTTGGAGCAGGTTTTCATCCTCATATGACAGGGCGTGAGAACATTTATCTTAACGGCGCGATACTTGGCATGAAGCGTCATGAAGTTGACGAGAAACTTCAGGATATAATTGATTTCGCGGAAATAGGTGAGTTTCTTGACGCGCCTGTAGCGACGTATTCTTCCGGTATGCGCGTCCGGTTAGGTTTTGCGATTGCCACGCATATTAACCCGGACATTCTGGTGGTGGACGAAGTTCTGGCTGTTGGTGATGCAAGGTTTCAGAGAAAGTGTGTTGAGCATCTCCGCAAGGTAAGGGAGTCTGGAGCCGCATTTATTCTGGTGAGTCATAATATGCAGACAATAGAAGCCAGTTGTGACAGGGCGATACTTCTTGATAAAGGTCTGGTTGTTGCCGAAGGGGCCCCTGGCAGTGTTGTGGCGGAATACGACATGCGAATGCGGCCCGACGTTTCCAGGGAGTTAAGCTCCAGCGAGGAGTCCGGAAGAAATGATGGTCTTAAGCTTATAAAAAAGTACCGTGATTTTGAAAGCGGCGAAGTAAAAGTGTTGTCGGTCTGGCTGGAAACTTCCGACGGTGTAAAGACCAGTATGCTTGATGATAAGACGGATGCGGTATTAAAAATAAAATACAGGAGCAATAATCCTGGCAGTCTTCAAAAAGGCTTTCTCAGCATTTCATTTATAAATGAATATGGTGTGGTTTGCCTCGGATCCCGGTTGCGGTTGGGTGAAAAAGTGCCTGAGTCCGGGGTAATAACGGTCAGACTTGGAAAGAGTCAGTTGACAACGAGCCGGTACAGTGTAGCTATTCACTTTTTTGATTATGCGTTTACAGTTCCTTTTTGGACCAGTCATTACGGTTATATTGAAGCGAAGCAGGATGTGCCAACAGGTGTGCCGGGCGAAAACACTCCATACTGCTGGGCTGATTGGCCGTTGAACGTGGAGAGAAGCTGATTTATGGAAGATGCGGCATGAAGAAAAAGAATTTATTGCAAAGAATGTTTTCTGCTGGTGAATGGGCAAAAGAACTGGCCGGCCCGGATGAATTTGTTCATTTGCAGGAGGCGGTTATAGAGCTTGATAATTACAAAGAGTTGGAAAAATTATTTGGTTGGTCAAAAGATCCGGTTGTTACTGACGACCCGCGCGTTGTTGGATTCAGATATCCTGAAGATGTCAATGAGCGTCCTTTAAGAGACATGGAATGTCTGGGTGTTGTCGCGGCAAACTGCCGTCCAACAACTTGTCTGGAGATAGGCACTGGGCACGGTTACGCGACTTCGGCAATAGCGGAAAACGCTCCTGCGGCAACAGTATGGACGGTCAACATACCGCCGAAGCATTCAAGGTAGGCGGTGTGTTGACAACGATGAAGCTGGGCCGATCTGAGATAGGGTCGTATTGCAGGGAGAAGAAGCTGATTGCGGATTAGGTTGTTACGGGGCGTATTTATCATGTGCGAAATTCATGGATAAATATTTGCAGGGTAATGTAAATGAGGACGGATTGCGGATAATTTATCAAGTATTGAGAGGAAATAATTATGAATGATTTAACCGCTGGATTAATTCTTAATC
>JAQBFJ010000159.1:0-10784 GCA_032123435.1 Verrucomicrobiota bacterium | reverse complement strand
TGCGGCTAACCTTGGTTTAGCGGAAGCGAGAAAAAGCGGCGCTTCATTTGCCTGGCTGTTAAATAATGACACTGTAATAGACGATTTTTCCTGTTTGGACATTCTGGTAAAAGAGGCGGATGAAAGTGGGAAGTCGGTTATTTCGCCGTTACTGGTCAATTTAGGCCGCAGACGGGCAAGTCTGCATTCCGGGGCTGTTTTCTTTCCAACGTTATCGTTGACATTTCATGGTGGCACGGTCGTGAGTCGTTTATTGAATCTTATTTTCTGGTCGATGCCATTTCTTTCCGGGACAGCTTTGCTGATAAGGTTAGACAGAGTGTCTGATCCCTTTTTTGACGAGAAGTTTTTCGCGTATTATGAAGATGTTGATGTATGTTTAAAGTTAGGGCCTGGCAGTATAGGTGTGTGTAAAGAGGCGCATATTCTTCATAAAGTGAGTCGCAGTACTGGTGGCGGTTTATGGAAGCATTATCTGAAAGCGCGTAATCTTATATATCTGGCGCGCAAGCATGGCATGTTTAACGGCAGGTTCATTTTCTGTTATTGGGCTTTATTCATTCCGTTAGAGGCCCGCAAATACTTACGGCATCCGCTGGAATATTTC
Source organism: Verrucomicrobiota bacterium (assembly GCA_032123435.1). Lineage (GTDB taxonomy): Bacteria > Verrucomicrobiota > Kiritimatiellia > UBA8416 > JAQBFJ01 > JAQBFJ01. Next base: position 10,177 of record JAQBFJ010000159.1, on the reverse strand, counting down.
CGGAATACGCGCAGGGCATGGTGGAAGGGCAGGGAGATGTAGCTCTGCATATTGTAGTGAAGATTAGCAAAAAAGATTTCCGGGTAAGAGTTAGAGCCAGCGTTATCCTGAATGTGAGTGATTATTTGCCGGTTTTAGGGGTCTAAACACTGTTAGCAGGTAATGATTCATGCAACATCTTAGCCTTGGCAAAGAGATTACGACCTGCTCCAAAATCAATAACTGTCGGCCCTGCGATGATTGGGATTTGGCGTGTTCTGTTGTTGCCCAGAAATATGTCCAAAATTATGCTTGCAATGTAGCATACATAGTGTATGCTACATTGCAATTATGACATTTGAACGTCCAGAACAGATTGATGGTGCATTGCAGAGGCTGGGGAAGCGGCTGACTTACGATTACGCCGATCCGATCGCCTTGGTTATCTGTGGTGGCAGCGCACTGAACGTGCTCAATATCGCCTACCGGACAACAAAGGATGTGGATGTACTTGCGGTTGTGGATGAGACTGAAAATGGCGTGAAGCTTCGGCATGACCGGGTTCTGCCGGAGTTTTTCCGCAGGAATGTTGCCAGCGTGGGCCGTGACTTGGGACTGGATGAAGATTGGCTCAATATGGGGCCTAAGGACGTAATAGCGGTATACGGGCCACCGAAAGGGATGATGGATCGGTTGAATCGCCACGAGTATGGACCTTGTCTGACGGTATATTTTGTCAGTCGCCTGGATCAGGTTCACTTCAAGGTCCTGGCCGCGGCTGATCCGAAGGCTCAACCGCACCATTTGGAGGATCTGGTAGAGCGGATCAAGCCGTTGGAAGACGAAGTACGAGCCGCCGTGAACTGGCTGATGAACAGGGAAACATCTTCGTGGTTTCGAGGTCGCGTAAAATATGTAGTGGAGACTTTAGGATATGACAGTATCAGCAATGAAATTCAGGAATGATCTGAAGGAAGGCCTGATAGATTTCGTCTGGCAGCAATGGTGTCGTCTGGGCATTTCCGGAACTTCACTAGCGAAGGCCTCCTGGATGATTGACCCGGAGGTGTTGTTGGTGTTTACGAGCGAAATTGGACGGTATGACTCGCGTCTGTTCGACCAGGTTCTTGACTGGCTAACCGTGAATGGGAGTTGGATTAATACTCAGAGGCTTTCGGCCATCATGAGGCGGGACAACACAGGCTGCCCGGCTGTAATAGGTGCCATCGCTGCATGGATGTGTGATCGTGATAAATCGACTAAATGGCGAGGTATTGCACGACGTAATCTGGCTGGCGAACCTGGTTCAGTGGAGTCGCTGTTCCGGACTGCACGCATTGGAACCATGCCTGTTTTTGATCGGACCGACAGGCATTTTGAGGCCTATGGTCTGCAGCGAGAGGAAGTTCATACACGTGACATGGCAAAGCCAGTGAATATGAACGATTTGGCGAACATCATGTTCAAGAGCCGCGCTCTCTTCGGTATTGGTATTCGCGCGGACGTGATGGTATACCTGCTCACCACCAAGGGCGGGCATGCGAGGTGTATCGCGGAACTGCTGGGATACAACCACATGCGGGTACAGGAGGTGCTGACAGGGCTGGCGGACGCCGGGTTCATATTTGTCCGGGCGGCCGGTAGAACGAAACATTACTGGATTGATCGACAGCGATGGGCGACCGTGCTGTGCTCGGAAAAGGTCCCGATCCCGCATTGGGTGAATTGGCGACCTCTCACACGCGGTCTAACTGTAATCTGGCGTGCAGCATGGACTCTGGACGAAGAACGGACCGACGAATATATCGTCTCGTCGAAGATGCGGGAGGCTATGCGAGCGGCCCGAGACGATCTTCATGGCAGCAGCATTGCCTTCGAGATAACAGATGACAAGAGCTGCGTGGCCGAGGAATACTTGGCAGTTTTCGTGCGAGATATCAGAGGCATCTTGGAGTCGCTTTCAACGGCGTGAAATAATATGAACCCGATTCCTGACGTCGCCGAGCTCAAACTGCCGTGAGCTGTTCTTGACTTTCAGCTATAGACCTAGTAGTTTTCTTTCTTGTTTCTATACACAGCACAGGGACGGTTCCATGGTGACTTTGGCTACATGCGGAACTGAGATATGTGGTTTTTTCTCTGGGGGAATACACCGATAATAACGATTTGGGGTGTAGCAAGGCAACCGGTTGATGTTAAAAGATTTTTGGTGTGATGTTACAGATTGATTGATGTATGGACGGCGGGGCGTAGCGCAGCCTGGCCTGCCAGGGCGTAGCAGGGCAACCGGTTGATGTTAAAAGATTTTTGGTGTGATGTTACAGATTGATTGATGTATGGACGGCGGGGCGTAGCGCAGCCTGGCGTGTCACGGCGTATCCGCCCCTCCGGCGGAGAAGTCGGATAGCGCGCCAGCTTTGGGAGCTGGATGTCGTGAGTTCACTACGAGGCGCGAGGGTAGCGCCGAGAAGAGGCTGACGTATGTCAGTCCCGCAGGGCAAGGATATCGGGAGATGTCCGAAGCAAATCTCACCGCAATGGTGAGAATAAAATTTAATAACGGGGCGTAGCGCAGCCTGGTAGCGCGCCAGCTTTGGGAGCTGGATGTCGTGAGTTCGAATCTCACCGCCCCGACCACCCTGCGCCCGCTAACGCGGAGCTTCGGGTGGCGGGCCACCCTTGGCCTTTGCTTCGCTCAGTCAGGAAGAAATACCGAGCTACGGGTGGCGGGCCACCCCTTTACTCGTGAACGCGGAGCTTCGGGTGGCAGGCCATACTTCCGATATACAAGGTGAGATGCAGGACGCAGTTCACTATGAGGCGCGAGGGTAGCGCCGAGAAGGAATTATCCCGAACGAAGCGACGAGCTGAATATGCCTTACGAAGCCTTCGGCGACTCTCAATCCCACGCGCGCAAGATGGAGAAAGGATGCGGTGTCCGCGTTGATGCGCGGACCTGTACTAACCATACCCACCCACCACCCATAGGACCCTGGTAAGATCCCGAGTGTGTCATCTTCTGTTTTTTCCCGCTTCTATGCTGTTTTGACTTGCTTCTTTGGACATCTGTCTCTAGCATTCTCATCGGATGAATGCACGAACGCAAGCCGGGATATCTCCGCTAGAAACGCATAGGTAGGATTGAGCATGCAGCTTGAACGATGGTTGTCGGTTGAAGACATTGCCGCACATCTCGGGGTGAACCCAGACACGGTTTACAAATGGATCGAGAGGAGGAAACTTCCGGCGCATAAGGTCGGACGTCTCTGGAAGTTCAAGGCTACGGAAGTCGATGAGTGGGTTCGGCATGGCAAAGCAGCGGAGTCCGAGAGTTGATGATAAATGATACACATGCGAGACAAAGTTCGTCTGACCTGACGTTCATAACGAACGAACACGGTCAGTCTCTGCGTGACCGCTTTGCCATCTTGCTCGGCAAGGACACGCGCTTCTTCGACTGCCTTGTCGGATATTTCTTCATCAGCGGCTTCTACAGACTCTATCCCGCCTTGGAGAACGTTGAAAAAGTCCGCATTCTCATCGGGCTCCAGACCGACCGCTCCGCATATGATCTTCTTCAACGTGCCAAAGAGCAGGGGGAATTGGCACTCCAGTCTCACGCGTCATCCAAAGAACAAGTCTCCGAGGAATTGCTTACGGAACTCGAAAACTCTCCTGACAGTGCGGAGGTAGAGAACGGCGTTCACAAGTTTATCGAATGGATTCGATCAGGCAAGCTGGAGATCAAGGCCCACCCCAACGAGAACCTTCACGCTAAGGTCTATATCATGACTTTTGCGGAAGGGGACCGGGACAAAGGCCGCGTCATTACCGGTTCAAGTAACCTCACCCAGGCGGGCTTGCAGGATAATCTTGAGTTCAATGTCGAGCTCAAGAACCGCGCCGACTACGACTTCGCCTGGGCGAAGTTCAACGAGCTATGGGCAACTGCCGTTGATGTGTCGCAACCATACGAAGACACGGTTGTCAACAAATCACCATTCGCAAGCTTCACGCCTTACGAACTTTATTTGAAGTTCCTGTATGAATACTTCAGGACCGAACTAAACCGCCCCGCCGAACTAGAAGACATGTATGTCCCGGTCGGATTCAAGAAGCTGAAATACCAGGAGGAGGCTGTTTTGAACGCACGGAAAGTGCTGGATGAATATGGCGGCGCTTTTTTGTCAGACGTTGTAGGTCTCGGCAAGACTTACATGGCTGCTTTGTTAGCCCAGAATCTTGACGGACGCCACCTCGTAATTGCACCGCCTCACTTGCTGGATCCCGACAAGCGCGGATCCTGGCCGAATGTTTTCAGCGACTTTCAAGTCCGGCAAACGGATTTTCAGTCGGTTGGAAAGTTGGACGACCTTTTGCGACGCGATATCAGCAAGTATACCAACGTGTTTATTGATGAGTCACATCGGTTTCGCACTGAGACCACCCAAACATACGAAACGCTTGCCCAAATCTGCCGAGGCAAAAGGGTTGTTCTCGTTTCGGCAACGCCCTTGAACAACAGGCCGCGTGACATCCTCAGCCAAGTCAAGCTCTTCCAGGCCGGCAAGGCTAGCAACATCCCGAACCTGCGCAATCTCGAAGCATTCTTTACGGGATTGGAGACCAGGCTTAAGGGATTGGACCGCCAGGCTGATCGCGAGCTGTTTTTCAGCACGGTTCAGAGCAATGCAAGAAAGACCCGCGAGAAAGTTCTCAAATTCCTCATGGTGAGACGCACGAGGACGGAGATAGAGAAGTACTATGGCAAGGATATGCAAGAACAGGGGTTGAAGTTTCCTGAAGTCAAAGACCCTGTCCCGCTGTTCTACAAGTTGAACAAACAGGAGAATGAGATCTTCAACGAAACACTGAACCTAGTCACAGCGGAGTTCAACTACGCCCGATATACGCCGCTACTCTACTATGAAGGCAAAATGGACGAGCGCGAGCGGCAGGGCCAGCGTAACCTTGCCAAGTTTATGAAGATCCTGATGGTGAAACGTCTGGAAAGCAGTTTTCACGCTTTCCGGCTCACGTTGGACCGGTTTACGCGTTCATATGCCCGCGTTATTTCCGAATTCAAGAAAGGCAACGTCTACGTCAGCAAGAAGCATATAGGAAAGATCTTCGACTTGCTGGAGCAGGATGATCAAGAGGGGATAGAGACCCTTTTGGAACAGGACAAAGCGGAGCGACTCAGCGCAGAGGACTTCTCCGACGACTTTATTCTTCGCCTCAAGGCAGACTACCGCACGCTACGCCGCATCAAGAAGATGTGGGACAACGTGCAGCGCGATCCAAAGTGGTTTGCCTTCCGGGACGTCCTGCGCACGGCGCGGAATCTCAAGAAAGGCAAACTCATCATTTTCACCGAATCACAGGAGACTGCCGAGTATCTAGTCGGGCGCATCCGTGATGAAGTTGAGCCCAAGACCTTGCTCTTCTCCGGAAAGTCGAGTGAGGCAGAGCATAGAGCCGTAATCGCCAACTTTGACGCCAATGCTTTCAATCCGTGCGATGATTACAGAATACTCGTCTGCACCGAGGTCTTGTCCGAGGGTGTCAACCTCCATCGCTCCAACGTTGTTATCAACTACGATATACCGTGGAACCCCACACGCCTTATCCAGCGCGTCGGGCGCGTCAATCGTGTGGACACCACATTCGACACCATTCACACCTATAACTTCTTTCCCACCGAAGAAGGCAATGATGCCATCAAGTTGCAGGAAGCCGCCGAGGCCAAGATCCATGCTTTCATAGAAATGCTCGGCGCCGATGCCCGCCTGCTCACCGAGGGCGAGGAAGTCAAGTCGTTCGATCTGTTTGCCAAATTGACCAGCAAAAGAACGATCACCGGCGAGGACGAGGACGAGGAAAGCGAACTTGAATACCTTACCGAAATTCGCACCGTGAGGGACAACGAACCCGAATTGTTCGCGCGCATCAAACGTTTGCCGAAGAAGGCTCGATCCTCTCGCACTGTGCCGCAGTCACAGGACGCAGTCGTGCAGGAATTTCCCGCCCTGCTGACATATTTCCGGCAGGGCCAATTGGACAAGTTCTACCTGGCCCCACATGGTACTGTTACCCCAGCCGAACTCGATTTCCTCACCGCCGTGAAAATTCTGAAGCCAAGTGGCAACAACGAGAAGAGGCAGGTCATTCCGCCGGATTTCTATACACTGCTGGATCGCAACAAAGGAGCTTTTGCCGCCGCCACCAGCCCGGAAGACGACGACGCCATCCCGCGCCACAAGGGCAGCGCCAATGATGCCTATATTATGAAGCGTCTAAAGGCCAAGGAGATTCGTCGCTACCACGGTTTTACGGATGATGACGAAGCATATATCCGCCACGTAATCCAGCTTCTGGCCGACGGTGCTCTACCCAAGCCCACAACCAAGACAGTAGCCACAGCCCTAAAGAAGGAGATCGAACCGCTCAAAGTGCTGGGGATTCTGCGCCGCGATATTCCCGCCACCTTTTTCCAGCCTACCCGTGCCCAACTGTTGCATCATGCGCTCAGTCCCCGCGAAGTGATTCTGTCTTCCTGGATGATTTCGAATGGAGAGCGCGGTAAATGAAAGCAACACCTGAACAGATTGATATTTGGCGCGGCGCACCATCAGAGCATCAACGGCTGGAATTCAAGGAAGCGAAGACTCAATTTGATAATCGGAAGCTCTACAAGTACTGCGTTGCGCTGGCCAATGAAGGTGGTGGTCATTTGTTATTGGGAATCGCCGACAAACCACCACGGCCCGTGGTAGGAACCGCGGCATTCAACAATCCCGTCGAAATGGCAGAGAAACTGTTCGAAGCCGTTGGGTTTCGGGTGGATATTGAAGAAGTGGCGCATCCTGACGGACGCGTGCTGGTCTTTCAGATTCCTCCTCGCCCACGCGGCACCGCTTACCACCTGGATGGGGCGTACTTGATGCGAGCCGGCGAGGAACTCGTGCCGATGAGCGAGGATCAACTTAGATGCATTTTCGCTGAAGGAGGGCCCGATTGGCTCGAAGAACCCGCGAAAGCAGAACTTACCCCTGAACAGGTAATTGACCTGCTTGACACTCAGACATTTTTTGAGCTTCTGAAGCTTCCTTATCCGACTGATCGCACAGGGGTCTTGGACCGCTTGTCGCAGGAACGGATGATTGATCACACCACCAACGGCTACTCCATCCGTCGGCTTGGAGCCCTTCTTCTTGCCAAGCGAATCACGGATTTTCCTGACGTTTCACGCAAAGCACCCCGTGTAGTGGTGTACTCCGGCACATCTAAAGCGGAAACAAAACTGGATCGGATACCCGAGAAGGGATACGCGGTTGGATTTCAGGGCATGGTCCAGTTTATCATGAGCCAATTACCTCAGAACGAAGTAATTGAAGATGCACTTCGTAAGGAAGTGAAGCTTGTGCCCGAAGTAACCATTCGCGAATTGCTCGCCAATGCGCTTATCCATCAGGACTTCACGATCTCCGGTATGTCTGTAATGATCGAGATATACGTCGACCGCGTTGAAATATCCAGTCCCGGCGAGCCCGTTGTTCCTGTTGAGCGTTTCATTGATGGGTACCAGTCTCGCAACGAGCGACTGACTGACGTGATGCGTCGATTTGCCATCTGCGAAGAGAAAAGTAGTGGAATTGACAAGGTGATTCAGGCCGTGGAAGCCTACCAGTTGCCCGCACCCGATTTTCATGCCGCGTATCGCCGTACCGCAGTCATTCTGTTTGGCCACAAGCCCTTCGATGTGATGGCTCGCGAGGATCGTGTGAGGGCCTGTTATCAGCACTGCTGTCTTCGCTATGTCCTGCACGAGAAGATGACGAATCTGACCTTGCGTGAACGATTCAAGCTGCCTGACACAAAGATGGCCCTTGTTTCGCAAACCATTTCAGCAACTCTGGAAACCGGGATGATCAAGCCGTCCGATCCCGCTCAGACATCCACCCGATACAGGAGCTATGTACCGATATGGGCCTGAAATCTTACTTAAAAGCAAACCTGTTGAGCGGGCAGCTATCTTCGCAACCCGTTTATAATCAATGCGATGTTTACTTAAACGCAAACCTGCCAAACCCAGTCTTTGGCCGTGTATCCATCAAGGTCCGGGCATTATGAACAAACAACAGGCATCCAATCTGATCCAGAGCACCTTCCCTGAAGCCTTTGACAAAGCCCGCTTTCACAATTTCGCCATCAACGTCCTGAATCGGATGGACGAATCCAAGGCCCAGCAGTGGTCGACCCAATATGTCAAAGATGCTTTCAAAGACCATGTCCACCGATATGAACGTCTCGGCACCTACACCAGCCCGGAGGAAGACACGCTTGATGTGTTGATTGTTTACCTCACGGCGGAATCGAAACTGGAACGGGCACGCACCGCTCTGCGAAACTTTGCCGCCGATCACCTCAAGAAACGCGACGAGAAGGATGCTGCGCTTGTCGCTTTTGTTTTGCCGACTGAGAAACAGTGGCGACTGTCTTATGTCAAGATGGAGTATGCCACCGTCCAGAAGGACTCCGGTAAGGTTGGTGTGGAAACCCGCCTGACTCCCGCCCGGCGTTTTTCCTATCTCGTCGGCGAGGGAGAAAGTTGCCATACCGCCCAGACGCGGTTTCTTGATTTGCTTCAGGATACCGAAACAGATCCTCCATTGGCGCAGATCGAAGAAGCATTCAGCGTGGAGGCGGTCACTAAAGAGTTTTTCGCCAAATACGCAGAACTCTTCGACGATATCACGGTGGCACTGGATAAACTGGTCAAGAAAGACAAGACTCTGCGCGACGAGTTCAAGGTAAAGGGCGTCAGCACTGTTGATTTCTCCAAGAAACTCATGGGGCAGATTGTGTTTCTGTATTTTCTCCAGAAGAAGGGCTGGCTCGGTGTCGAAAAGGGCAAAGACTGGGGGACCGGACCGCATAATTTTCTGCGTTGTTTGGCCGATGGTAAACACGGAAAACACGAGAACTTCTTCAACGATGTCCTTGAGCCACTGTTCTATGACACGCTCGCCACCGACCGGGGACACGAAGCATGGTGTAACCATTTCAAGTGTCGGATTCCTTTTCTTAACGGTGGTCTATTCGAGCCGTTGGGCGACTATGACTGGAGGAAAACGGACATCGTTCTTCCGGACAAGCTCTTCAGAAACAGCGACTTTGTCGAGGAGGGTATTAGCGGTACAGGCGTACTCGACGTGTTCGACCGCTACAACTTCACAGTCAACGAAGCCGAACCATTGGAAATGGAAGTTGCCATCGACCCCGAAATGCTCGGGAAGGTTTTCGAGAACCTGATTGAGGAGAATCGGCGCAAGGGCCTTGGGGCATTCTATACCCCCCGCGAAATCGTCCACTACATGTGCCAGGAAAGCCTGATCAACTATCTTGATACTGCGGTCAACGGTAGGGACGGCTCGCCGAGCCGTCCGCCACTTCCCCGCGCTGAGATAGAGACCTTTATCCGTCTGGGTGAGCAGATTTCACATTACGAGGCTGTTGACGCCAAATATAAGTTCAAAATGCCTCAGAGCATCCAGAAGAACGCCAAGGCGCTTGATGAGGCGCTCAAAAGCATTACGGTTTGCGATCCCGCCGTAGGCTCCGGTGCATTTCCCGTCGGCATGATGACCGAGATTGTCCGTGCCCGCGCCACTCTCACGCCCTATTTCAACGATGTCGGGGAACGGACGCCATACTACTTCAAACGGCACGCTATTCAGAACTGTCTCTACGGGGTGGACATAGACTCCAGCGCCGTCGAGATTGCCAAGCTCCGGCTTTGGCTATCGCTGGTTGTGGACGAAGAAGATGTGAAACAGGTAAAGCCACTACCGAACCTCGACTACAAAATAGTGGTGGGCAATTCCTTACTCGGCGTAGAGAAAAGCCTGTTTAATCAAGATTTGTTTCAGAAACTTGAAAACTTGAAGCCCCAGTATTTCGATGCAACTGACCGGAAGACAAAACACAATCTGAAACAGGAAATTGACGACCTGATTTTCGAACTTACGGGGGACAAGAAGATTTTCGATTCCGAGATCCTTTTTTCGGAAGTTTTTCACCAGTATCATGGATTTCACGTTGTGCTTGCAAACCCACCTTATGTTGGCCAGAGCGGCAATAAGGACATTTTCAGAGAGGTCCTAAAAACAGACTTTGGCAAACGCTATCATCAGAG
>JAQBFJ010000158.1:0-4286 GCA_032123435.1 Verrucomicrobiota bacterium | reverse complement strand
GATTATGATCCACAGGAGATGAACGTTGAGCTGGATTCGGGAGAGAAGCTTGTATTTTCGGATCCGCTGGTGTTTACGATAGCAAACCTGACTCAATTCGGTGGCGGCGCGGTGATTGTTCCTGACGCTGAGCCTGATGATGGTTTATTGGAGCTGATAGTGGCACGTCGTCAGGACATGCCTGTTCTCCTCGCGAACATACACAAATTGCTGAGCAGGTCCGTTTCGGAAATGCCAAAAATTATCGTCAAGAAATTCAATTCCCTGATTGTAAAGCGTTTACATCCGGCACAGATTCAGATGGATGGCGAGTTGATAGAGGCCGATTCTGAGATCCGCGTGAAGGTTCTTCACAAAGCGCTTAATGTGCTGGTACCATTGGCACATCGCAGGTAAGGCGCATAGCTTTGCTGTATTGAAGAGTGATGGTTGTTTCCGGATGTCGCCGAGTCTGTAATTAAAGTAAATTCATATTTTCCTTGTAATGTTGGGACCATGTCCGCATTATCCGAGCCTTTTGTGGACCAGCCTGCATATTTCATGAATAATGTGCGCTAGAAGGGGAACAGATGAACGAAGAAACAAAACGACTTTCGAAAGTACGGAATATAGGCATTATGGCTCACATTGATGCCGGCAAGACTACTGTGAGCGAACGTATGCTTTATTATTCCGGTAAAACGCACAAGATTGGCGAAGTGCATGACGGCGCGGCAGTTATGGATTGGATGGATCAGGAACAGGAGCGCGGTATAACCATAACATCAGCGGCCACGACAGTGGAATGGAAGGATCACAGAATCACGCTGATTGATACGCCGGGACATGTTGATTTCACAGCCGAGGTGGAGCGGAGCCTGAGGGTGCTTGATGGTGCCATAGCCTTGTTCTGCGCTGTTGGCGGAGTACAGCCGCAATCGGAACAGGTCTGGCGTCAGAGCGAAAAGTACAGTGTTCCCAAAATAGCATTTATCAACAAGATGGACAGGACGGGCGCTGATTTCTTTGCGGTGGTTGAGGAGATCCAATCGGAACTGGGCGGGAATGCCGTTCCGATGGTTGTACCTATTGGTAAAGAGGATAATTTCCAAGGTATTATTGATCTCATATCAATGAAAGCCATCTATTATGAAGAAAATGAGCAAGGCAGAACCTTTCGCGAAGAGGAGATACCTTCGGACAAGATAGAGAAAGCGCGCAAGTGGCGAAGCAATCTGGTTGAGAAAAGCGCAGAGCAGGACGATGAACTGCTTGAAAAATTTCTTAATGTCGGTGATTTGACGGAAGAAGAAATTACAGGAATAATCCGTAAGGCAACAATTGCGCGGCGTGTAGTCCCGGTATATTGCGGAGCGGCGTTCAGGAATAAAGGTATTCAGCGGCTGTTGGACGGGGTTGTCAGGTTCCTGCCATCGCCTGCTGATATACCGCCTATTATTCATGTGCATGGCGCCGACGAGACGCAGTTATCGAGGGCCCAATCTATTGACGAGCCGTTTTCCGCGCTGGCGTTCAAGACCGTGTCGGACAGACACATGGGTAAACTTACATTTGTACGTGTATATTCAGGCAAGATTTCAGGCGGCGCTGTTGTACACAACAGTTCACAGAACAAGACCCAGAGAGTAGGGCGTATTATCAGGATGCATGCTAATCGCCAGGAGACGCTTGATGAAGCCGTATGTGGTGACATTGTCGCTATGGTTGGTTTAACGGAAACCAAGACGGGCGACACCATATGCTGTAAGGAGAATCCGATTATTCTTGAGTCAATAGAATTCCCGTCACCTGTAATGTCCATCAGCATTAAGCCCGAGAGCCGGCAGGACAGGGAAAAAATGGGCATGGCATTGCGCAGTCTTGCTGACGAGGATCCTACTTTTGTAGTTGGTTTTGACGAGGAAACGGAAGAGACGATCATCGCGGGCATGGGGGAACTTCATTTGGAAATTCTCGTGGAGAGACTGAAAAGGGAATATGCGGTTTCGGCGGCAGTCGGTCGGCCTGAAGTAGCATACAGGGAAACAGCCTCAATATCAGTGGAAGGTCAATACAAACACGCCAAGCAGACGGGCGGGCGGGGTCAGTTCGCACATGTTTATTTGCGCTTGGAACCGCTTGGGCCAGGTAAGGGCTTTGAATTTGTAAGCGAGGTGCGGGGCGGGAACATTCCCACAGAATATATTCCATCCGTGGAGAAGGGCGTCATCTCGGCAATGATAAGTGGCCCGCTCGCTGGTTATCCTGTAGTTGACATGCGGGTTACGGTTTATGATGGATCGTATCATGATGTAGATTCCAGCGAATTTGCTTTTAAGGAGGCGGCCAGAGTTTGTTTCCGGACCCTATTCATGCAGGCTAATCAACAACTGCTTGAACCCGTGATGTCGGTGGAAGTGACCGGGCCTGACGAGTTCATGGGCGTAATGTCAGGATCAATATGTCAGAGGCGCGGTCGGATAGAGGCCATGGATGATCGCGGTAATATGAAAATTATCAGCGGCATGGTACCGCTAAGCGAGATGTTCGGATATTCCAATTCCATAAGGAGCATGACGCAGGGCCGCGGAGCTTTTACCATGCATTTTGAGCACTACGAGATTGTTCCATTTGCATTGGCTGAGGACGTTATTAAGAAACGCCGCGAACAGAACAAGATAAGATAGTCAAATCCGTTATTCCGCATGGTCGCTCCATGATTCCTGCAAGAAAAAAGCTTTTCTGTCGATTCTGCCCGTGGTAATTTATGCATTCATTTGAGATAGGTATACGAGGGTTGTAATCTGTCATGCTGGAATCATTACTCAAACCGGAAACGATAGCTGTTATTGGTGCATCCCGAAAGCCAGGCAAGGTAGGTCATGAGATTGTTGCCAATCTGCTTGAAGGCGGGTTCAAAGGATCGATAGTGCCGGTCAATCCGAGTGGTGAAGAAATACTTGGATTGAAATGCTATGCCAATTTAAAGGAATTCGGCGGAGCCGTGGATTTGAGTGTTATTTCGGTTCCTGTCGCGTTTGTCATGGAAGCGTTGAAAGATTCCATAAATGCAGGAGCGAAAGCTGTCTGCGTTATTACTGCGGGCTTCAAGGAGGTTGGTTCGGATGGAGCAAAACTCGAGAAGGAAGCGGCTGATTTATGTTCACGTAACGGTGTTCGCCTGCTTGGTCCTAACTGTCTTGGTCTAATTAACGCTCATCATATGATGAACGCTTCTTTTGCCAAGCATACGCCGTGTCAGGGCGGGATTTCCGTTATATCTCAGTCGGGGGCTTTATGTACGGCGATTCTTGATTGGGCGGCTTCAAGACGGTTGGGTCTGTCGAAACTTATTAGCATGGGCAACAAGGCTGATTTATCAGAAATAGATTTCCTGAAAGCTTTTGCCGAGGATGAAGAAACCAAGGTTATAGTTGGGTATCTTGAAAGCATTAAGGCAGGTGATGATTTTATAAAAGCTGCCGAAGCCGCGTCTTCTGTGAAGCCCGTGGTCATTTTCAAATCCGGAGTGACTCAGGCAGGCGGGCAGGCGGCATCCTCGCACACAGGTAGTCTTGCCGGCGCTGATATGGCATACGGAGCCGCATTCAGGAGATCGGGAGTTATAAGAGCCGAGACATTTGAGTCATTATTTGATTATGCCATGGCTTTCATGATGCAGCCATTGCCGAAGGGCAAAAGGGTTGCGATCATTACGAATGCGGGTGGTCCAGGTATTATGGCAGCAGACGCAGTTGATTTATCAGGCATGGAAGTTTGCCGGCTTGCGAGGGCTTCCGCCACTGCGCTCAGAAAAAAACTGCCTGCCGCGGCCAGTGTAGGTAATCCTATTGATGTTCTTGGTGATGCCGATCCGGAAAGATATGTTACGGCTGTTGAAGCGGCGCAGAATGATGACCAGGTTGATGCCATTATCGTTATTCTTACACCGCAGGCCATGACAAAGCCGGTGGAAACAGCAAGAGCCATTGCCGGGTGCAGTCATAACATTAAACCTATTCTGGTTTCGTTCATGGGTGGACTGGATGTCATGCCGGGTCGCGACGAATTGCTGGCGGCAAGTCTGCCCGATTATCCATCGCCGGAGCGAGCGGTAGCGGCGTTGAAGGCAATGTGTGATTACGCGGAGTGGTTGAAACGGCCTGCGAGAGTAGTCACAAGATTTCTTGTTAATCGCAGGCGTGTTGAGCTGATTATCAATAGTCACGTGAGTACCAATCAACTTCATGTTGGTGAAGCATACGCGAAGGCAATTCTGCGCGCATACAATTTTAATGTTATGCCCG
>JAQBFJ010000157.1:0-55370 GCA_032123435.1 Verrucomicrobiota bacterium | reverse complement strand
GTTCAAGCAGGTCGCAAGGCGCACCTTTGAGATCTTTGTGACCTCCGGTTGCTGTACCGTACACTCTGGAATCTTGGCACCAGGAAGAGGCATGTCGACGCATTTGTAACAGCATCGTTCTGCTGTGGGGTGCGACATGCCTTGATCATCACGGTCTTGGCAATCTTCATGACTCTGCGAACAGGGCTCACTAGGCGTGTTACTTCCTGCGAGTTTGAGGCAGATGTGGCCGTCCGGGGTTATGCAAATGGTGAGGCCAGATAGTCCCGAAGAAAGGAATATCAGGCACATCCAGAAAGACAGCACTGTTTTCACAACTTTCATCAGTGGCATATGCTACCAAGTAATAGTGTCTCTGTCAACGCTTGTACCGTAAATTCATAGGAATTGCATTTTAGCCAATAAATTTAGGTGTGGATGAATAGCGCTACGTCCGACTCATGACTCCACGCATAGATCATTCGTCGGTCGTCCAATGTCACGGGCCGGAGCTGGATGTGCTTTCCTTTGATCATTCTCGTTCACACAACTTGTTAACCCGTCTTTCGCTATTCGCGGCGCAAAACGACTATTTTCGGTAGGTTGAAGCCGTTTGTCCCAATGTTTTCAGGGGTTGATGTTCGGAATTGTGCTGTGGGGCAGACCCACCCCATTGACGAACGGTTCGTTCGTGCGATAATGGTTGCATGTACCTGAAGTGTCACAAGCGTTTCAAGGACGGCAAAGAGCATCGCTACTGGAGCATTGCCGAGAGCGTACGCACCCGTCGTGGCGTGATAAAGCGTCAGCTTCTCTATCTTGGCGAGATCAACGACAGTCAACGTGCGCAGTGGTGCTCGGCGCTTGATGTGCTGGATGAGACAGACGATACCGTCAAACAGATGAGCCTCTTTCCTGCGGATCGCACGCCTCCGCCGGATGTGCGCAATCCTGTTCAGATCCGGCTCAACAAAATGACGTTGCGTCATCCTCGGCAGTGGGGAGGTTGCTGGCTGACGATGGAGCTGTGGAATCAACTTGGACTTGATGGCTTCTGGGCACAGCACCTGTCGAACAGCCGCAAGGGAACGAGTTGGCTCAATGTTCTCAAGACGCTGGTCAGCTACCGCCTGTTGGATCCGGGCAGCGAATGGCGTCTTCACCGGGACTGGTTTAAAACCAGCGCAATGGCCGATCTACTTGGCGAGGACGATTCGATTGCGGCCAAGGACACGCTCTACCGCTGCCTTGACAGGCTCTGCGCCCACAAGTCTGAGTTGTTCACCTTTCTAAAGGAACGCTGGGCGGATCTGTTCGGAGCAACGTATGATGTGCTGCTATACGATTTGACAAGCACCTATTTCGAGTGCGATCCGCCGGAGGATACGGACGGGCTACGCCGATTCGGCTACAGCCGTGACAAACGTCCCGATTGCGTGCAAGTGGTCATTGCACTGATTGTGACCCCGGAAGGCTTTCCAGTGGCCTACGAGGTGATGCCGGGCAACACATCCGACAAAACAACGTTGCCGGACTTCTTGCGCAGGATCGAAAATCAATACGGCAAGATGAATAGGTTGTGGATCATGGACCGAGGCATTCCGACCGAGGAAGCCCTTGAGCAGATGCGTGCGCAAGGAGCAAGCTATCTGGTCGGCACCCTTCGTGGACGTATTACTAAGCTTGAAGATCAGCTTTTCGCCTTGCCGTGGAAGCAGGTTCAGTCGCAGATCCAAGTCAAACTCGCCCGCGACGGTAAAGACCTCTATGTGCTGACTCGTAGCGGTGGACGGCGCGACAAAGAGCAGTCCATGCGGCGGCGTAAGCTCAAGAAACTCTGGAACCGGCTACATCAGATCCGGGGAATGAAGAATCTCAAGCGCGATGCACTGCTGCTCAAACTCGGTGCGGCAAAACAAGAAGCGGGAAAAGCCTGGTCGCTGATCGATATAGAGCTTCCCAAGCCACGAGAAACCGTTACCCCCGAAACGTTCACCTTCAGTCTCAACAGGCAGAAACTGCGCCGAACCCGGCGAGGAGAAGGCACCTATCTGCTGCGCACCAACCTTGTGGCTGAAAGCCCTGAAGAGCTGTGGAAACAATACATCGTGCTCACAGAAGTCGAACAGGCCTTCAAGGAGATCAAGCAGGACCTGAGCATCCGGCCAGTCTATCATCAGAAAGACGATCGCATCGAGGCGCACATTTTCGTCAGCTTCCTGGCATATTGCTTACAGGTAACCTTGAAACAACGTGCAAAGGCCAAGGCCCCCGGCCTGACGCCTCGGGCGATCCTCGAAAAGTTCAAAGCTATGCAGATGATCGACGTGCATCTGCCAACCACTGACGGGCACAACCTGATCCTACCTCGCTACACCCAGCCGGAAAATGATCTGAAACTTCTCCTGCATCAACTCAATCTATCCTTGCCCGAGCAACTGCCTCCTCGACTTGAAGAACTAAAAAGGAAATGTGGGGCAGACCTTTGAGCAAGATGTAGGCAGTTTCCTAAGAAACTCAACATTCCAATCGGCGAATAGCGAAAGACGGGTTAATATAACCGGCTCCGAAAAAGGGTAAGGGCTCACCGGTGCTGGGTCAACGCCGGGTCATGATTCGCCCTGGTCTTCTTTTTCTTTAATAAAGAGTTCTTTGCAGACAGCCAGATAGATATTCAATTTGGACGGGAGCGGGATATCAGGATCCATTTTCGCGATATATTCATCGTATAATTTCTTTAATTTCTTTAATTGGATTACGATAAAACCGCAGACGGCAATAATCAGGCCGATGAACATTACCATGAAGATCCATTTTATAATGGCGGTCTGATTTGTAGTGAGATATATGTCGCCCTCAAAGATTACATTCTTTTTGCCGAATATAATTTCCGGACCGAGAATACGCACGAGGAATGGATCAACTATTTTCGGGCCAAACATGAACATTAGAATGCCTGTGACCAGCATCATGTAACCGCCATAACGGCAAAGCACAGATTTCACTTTTGGACTTGCGTAACGCCATAAGGTACTGTTTCTGATTCGAGGAACTAAATTTTGAAGCAATTTGATCATTACATATTTTCTCTATTGTCTATATTGTGCGCATTCTAATCTGTCGGCCTGTCTGGAAGCAAGCTTCAGTCTGTTTTTTTCTCACTTTTGCTTAAGAGTTTCACAATAATGTGAAAGACAGAGCAGTTATTGCTTGTGAACGGTGTGAGACGCGGATGCGCATAGTTTGATTTTACCAGTAAACAGAATAAATATTTACGTCGACAAAATTACAGGGCGCATTTTCTGTTTAATGGTACGAATCCTGCTTTGAATAACACAAACCTGTTAGCTGGTATTGTGGGGCAGAACCGCAAAGTAGCAAAAAAATGCTTCGTGAGAGTACGAAGAACTCCTCAGGGTTATCTGGCCGCTCAATAACTGGCTGACAGGTTCTTATTTTTTATGTCTGTTTACCTGCATGAATAAGTTTTACATAGAGATTTACCGACAGTTGAGGGTCCTTCTTGGCAATCCGGAATCTGCGGCGCAGACGGTTACGGTGTTGGCGTTATCTGTTTTTATATGTGCGCTGGTTTTTCAGAAACTCAACAGTGTGCTGGAAACACCGTTATCAGGCATGGGCCGGTCTGTTTTGGTTCTTGTTATTGCGGCGGTGATTCTGTTGGCGGCATCGGTATCGGCCAAGTTGTATATTGTTCCTGAATTGACCTGGGCCGGAACCAGCGTGATCGTTCCTGTTATAACGGTAGCGGCATTTCTGTTTTTGATAGTTATTCCTTTAGGATGTTTTATTCAGAAGACAAAATATTTCAGGGCATTATTCTGTTTGGCCCTGAGCGTGGGCGCGGCCGGCGCGGTTATTCTGCTGGTAAACGCGTCCTTTAGCGCCGTGCGTGTAACGTTTTCCAGATGCCGTGAAGCCAGTGGAAGGACGGAAAACATATTGAATGATGCATACTGATTGCGGGTCATGTGCCGGCACGGCGCTGTTCAGAGCCTATTTTTCTCAAGGTGGCTATTCTTTGGAGTACCGGCGGATGAGTGTAATCGAGAAACACCTTGAATGGATGTGGTGTAAGATTCGACATATTATCCACGGATAATTTTTTTAATCCCGTTATCATCGGTTCATGAGTTCCTGTTGTTGCCGCGGCATAGGCGTCGGCCTCGTATTCATGTTTTCTTGACATGATATTTTCCATGATTGCAATCAGCGTACCGACAGGCTTGAAAAGAAACCCGAAGAAAAACAGGCTGGCATAGATTGAAAGATGGGACATTTTGAACGCGGCAAACAGTTTTAAGTTTCCGATTAAGAGGGACATGAGATAGAACATCAGTCCGCTTATAACAACAGATCTGAAGATTGCCTGTGGTATATGTTTCTTTTTATAGTGGCCCATTTCGTGAGCGATGATTGACAGTAGTTCCTGGGTCGTGTGTTTTTCTATCAGTGTATCAAAAAGCACTATACGGCGTGACTTGCCGAACCCAGTGAAAAAAGCATTGGTTTTTGTTGATCTTTTGGAGCCGTCCATTTTGTAGACACCCTTAATGGTGAAATTTTGTGATTGTGCGTATTTTTCAACTGTTGTCCGGAGATCGCCTTCTTCGAGGGGAACGAATTTATTGAAAAGAGGCATAATTACATATGGTGATATGAACATCATGAATATCTGAAAGACCGTTACGGCTATCCAGCAATAAAGCCAGGCCCATGCGCCAGTTTTATCGAAAAACCACAGAATGCCGGCAAAAATGGCGCCGCCTATCAGCGCGGTCAGGAGCAGGCTTTTTATCATATCAAGGATGAATGTTTTTGGTGTGGTTTTATTAAAGCCATATTTTTCTTCGATCACGAAGGTGTCATAAATGGAGAAAGGCAGGTTAAGCAGTATTCCAGCGAACGCGAGAGTTCCGGCGAATATCAGCCCGGTGATAATGGGGCCGGATCGGAGGCTTCGCGCGAAGTGATCGACGAAATTGAATCCACCGATCAGGATCAAAGTGATCAACACAAGGGCGTTAACCGTGCTTACAGTTATTCCAAACTTTGTTGTTTCACGCAGGTAATTCTGTGACTGCCGATATTTGGCGTTATCGAAATAATCATAGAATTCTTCCGGCAGTTCTTCTTTGATATGCCGGATGTTCAGATAGTCGGCTACGAGATCGAGAAGGTAATGAATGATCAGAATTGACAGTATGACGATGAGATAAGTGTTCATAGATGGTGAGCGAGCGACTTGGTTAGTCTTCTTCCTCTTCTTCCAGGTTGAACGTATCTTCCTCGTGGGAGAACGATAATTTTCTTAAAGCTGTGAGCAGTGCGGGCATGACGAGGAGGGTGACGATCAGGCATACGAATGTTCCGACTGCGATCAGCCATCCTGCGGTTTTGCAGGGGGTCAGCGGCAGGGCTATGAGAGACAGAAAGCTGATGCTGACTATGATGGTGTTTCTGGTTATGGCGGCTGTCGGTTCGTGGAACATTTTGAGGCAGGCTTTATGCCAGCTTTTGTGTCTGGCTTGTATAAGGCGCGCGCGTTCAAGGAAATTGACTGTAAAATCAACGCTAATAGCGAATATGACCGCGGCCAGTATGGCTGTTGTGGTATTAATTTGAATTCTGGCAAAACCCATAAGACCGAAAATGAAGACCATTGTCATTAGGAGCGGGATAGCTCCCAGTAATCCGTACAGGGGAGATCTGAACAGAAGCATAATTACCATGATAATGGTTATGAAGCTGTAAAATGCCGGTCTGGTTATGCTGTTGAGCGTAATATGCTGCCACAATGTATCCATATATGCCGGGCCCGTCCATGCGATGTTGAGTTTTACCGGAGGCGGGTTGGATAACATGAAGTTATTGATGTCCGTGATCAACTTATTGACGTTTCTGGTGCTGGATGTTTTCAATTGAATTTGTATATTGGCATTTTGAAAATCTTTGGTTACGAAACGGCGCAGGTATGTATTGTTCTTTAGTCCTTCGAGCTGAGTGAACATTTTATCGGCGGCTGATGCGGAACGCGGAATGAGCGAGTCGGTGGAGTTTCTTCCGGTATTATAGGCAGGACTGCTGATATTGTCATATCCCGGGAACGTGGCGTAGTTCAATTCGTATGATACTTGTTTCAGCGCATCCACGGCGGAGGTCGTTTTGGCGACTGAACTGTTTTTCATCAAGAATGATTGAAGGGTATTGATATAATTGAGCATGGAGGCCTGCTTGAAGGGAGGCGCATTGAGTTCCGCTTCCATTTCAAAAACAAATTCACGGAAAGAAAGTCGCGTAAATTCACTGCAGATTTCCAATGTTTTGTCGAGCAAGGGTATATCTTTCAGATTGACATGTTCTTCCAATCTGGCCAGGAGAAGTTTCTTATCGTTGTAATCGACGTTTTTTGCTTTCAGTATTTCCCGGGCGAGTTTATTCATGCTGAGGTTTTCGGGATTGACGTAAACGAGTGCGTTGGCGAGCTCGTTCCATGATACAAGAGCTTGTCTATCAACGTCTTCCGCCTCCCTGACGAGCGTTGCGAAGTGTTTTCCGGCACTTCCGCTTGTGGCATTGAGGTAGAGCTGTTCCAGTCCATTCAGTTTGGCTGTGAATATTTTGGTGGCTTGCGGGAAGATGGGCGCGAAACGCTTTTGTGCTTCGCTGCGCATGATGGATATTTTTTCCATATAGTTTAAAGTCCGTGGCTGTGCCGAGTGAAGTGACAAATGAATAAGGTGGGTGCCGGGAAGATGTTTTCTGAGCATATTGTTGGAGGTTTGAACTGTATGATACGGCGCGAAATTACCGACGGAATTACTGTTCAGTGAACACCATCGTGTTCCGACCAGAAGTATTGCGCAGGTCACTGCTGTTAGCGTGATGATCGGTTTCCACTGCATGCAGTTGAATATGCCGAGTGATCGCAGCGTACCGCCCAGCCAATCGGGTCTTTCGTGATGCCTGTATGACAGATCCCATATGGCGCTGAGTGTTTTGGGCGAGATGGCTATGATCACGTAGGCTGGTATGAATGTGATTGCAAGGAGCCACGCAATGATGGTGCCTATAGCGGAAAGGGTTCCGAACGCGCGAATAGCCGGGCCGGATGTGGTTGTGAGCGCTATGAAACCGGCAGTAATTGCGATGTTCGCGTAGATCATGGGTTTAAACAGGCGTATAGAAACATTTCGGATGGCGAGATTCTTATTGTTGAATTTGTAACATGCATCAAAGAACTCGCTTAGAACATGAACTGAATTCATGATTGCGACTATAATCAGGAAGAATACAGCAATACAGCTTGCGGCATCAGCCTTTATTCCGAGCGCTGTCATAACGCCGAGAGAGCAGATTATGGTGATAATGGCGGATATTACCGGCGCAACAGCAAGCGAGACGAAACCATGGAAAAGGGCCGTCATTACGCAGAATGCGCAGATCAGCATTATTATCGTGGATATAACTACATAAAGAAGCATTTCCCTGTTGAACTGGTCCTGGATTATGGAAGGGCCGGTTATCAGCACGGTGGTTTCGTCGTGCCAGTCTTTTGTGAGCATAGTGACAAGGCGCGAGACGATGTGTGCTCTTGATACATCGTTGATTGGTATATAAATGCAGGCGGCCTTTCCGTCCTCTGAAAACAAAGTGCCGGCATAAAGAGAATTGCCGAGCGCATCTTTTCTTATCACGAGCGCCTCATCTCTTGTAGCCGGAGGCGACGGCACAAGGGGTTCGGATTTTAACATTCCGATTTCACCGCGTTTTATATTAACGACGGTGCTCGGGCTGATAATACCTTTTATGTTGATCACGCTGTTGCCGTGTTCATCAAACAGGCTGTTGTGGTTTTTCATGAAAAGATAATCGATCAGCTTTCTTCGTGACAGATCCAGCACCAATATTTTTCTTTGCTGATGGTCGTTTGCCGGAATAGTAATGACAGCTTTGCCGTCGTTGGCGCCGCAGCGGAGGCTGGAGAGTTGTGAGGTCAGGTTGTATATTCTGGTAAGGGTTTGAATGTTGAACACGCCATCAGGATGTTCTTCATTTACGATACCGACAATTATTGAATCTTCAAGATCGAATTTTCTGCTTGCCTGGATGCAGTTTGCAAGAACAGGGCTGTCCTGTGGAAGCGAGTGTTCTCTGTTGTTTTCAAATTCAAGGTGAAACAGCGGGGTTACGAAGATTGCGGTGATGATCAGCATCAGGCTTATTATGTGTTTTGGCTTCCGAATGCTTGAATCTGTTATTATATGTTTCACCGCGATCCTCTTTCTGTCATTTCAGCTTTATTCAGCGGTATAGGCAGTGGTTACTATCCGGTATGGCGGGTATTCAGGTCAAGAGTCTTCCGTGCCGGATTTGGTCATATTTGTTGTTTCTTGTTGATTGGCGCTCTTTTCGCATTGTTTAACGGGAGCAATGGGGTGATCCAAAAAAAGGCGGTATCTGCTTGACTTGCGGGGTTGCGGTACGTAATGTATTTCGACTCTGAAAAATTTATTTTTTTGACAGAGAGTGGGGTTTCCCCGCTCTTTTGTATGTTAAGGGGAAATAAAGGTTCATAATGATAGGATAGAAGCGGTATGAACAATGAACTATTGAGCGTTCTTGCTTACATGGAGAAGGAACGAGGTATTAACCGCGAGGTGTTGATGGAAGCGGTTGAACATGCATTGCAGGCTGTTGCAAGGAAGACCCTGGATGCCACGCGTGATTTGCGCATAGAGATAGACCGGGCGACCTGTGATATCAAGGCTTTTGCCTCAGTTGAGGTGGTGGAAAAGGCTTCCAGATCCAGCAAAAACAAGATTTCGCTTGAACAGGCGAGAAAGGTTAGACCTGATGTCCAGATAGGAGAGGCAATTGAGATTGAGGCCACGCCCCGCAATCTAAGTCGTATCGCGGCACAAACTGCGAAGCAGGCGATCATTCAGAAGATAAGGCAGGCGGAAAAGGACGTCGTTTTTGATGAATACAAGGATCGTGTGGGTGATATTGTCAATGGTGCTGTACGTCAATTTGATCGGCATGACATAATTGTGGATCTTGGCCGGGCTGAGGCTGTGATTCTGGCAAAGGAACGGGTACCGACGGAGGAATATCAAGTTGGCGACAGAATTCGGGCTTATGTTTTAGGGGTTCAGAACAATACTGCCGGTCCCAGCATTCTGCTTTCGCGGAGTCATCCTGATTTTGTGAGAAGTCTTTTTCGACTGGAGGTTTCTGAGATAAGTGACGGGGTTGTTGAGATTATGGGCATTGCGCGTGAAGCGGGTTACAGAACGAAGATAGCCGTTAAGTCGAATGATGAAAAGGTCGATCCAGTTGGTGCATGTGTGGGAATGCGCGGTATGCGCGTTAAAAATATTGTGAGGGAGCTTTCGGGCGAGAAGATAGATATTATCCGCTGGAGTGATGATATTAAGACATACGTGGGAAACTCTCTTTCACCCGCCAAGTTGTCCAAAGTGACGGCAGACAAGGACATTGAAAGAATGGTTCATGTTGTTGTTGATGCAGATCAGCTTTCATTGGCGATTGGCAAGAAAGGCCAGAATGTTCGTCTTTCATCACGTTTGACCGGCTGGAAAATTGACATACAGAAGGATGAGAGCGAAGTCAGTTTTGAAGAAAAAGTGGCAAGAGCGGTGGACGATCTTGGCAGTGTTGAGAACATAGGGCTCGAGAAGGCTAAAATTCTTGTAAAAGCGGGATTCCTGACTATTGAAGGTATTTTAGCTGCTGAGATAGAAGATATAGTCGAGATGACAAGTCTTGATCTTGAGGAAGCTAAGCTTATTTATTCGGCGGCGGCGACGCGGATTGAAGCGGACACTCATACTGATGCTACGGGTGATTCTGATGATGGTGTTGTGCAAGATGATGATTCCCGGAAATTGGCGGAAGAAGTTGAAGCTCAGGACTGAGCTGAATTATGTATCCGGGCTGGTTGATAGAAAGGTGTTTTCATGAGAGTTCATGAATTGGCAAAAAAGATGAATGTATCCAGCAAGGATATTCTTGCCAAACTGCATTCTCTGGGCGTGGAAGCGAAGAACCACATGAGTTCTATTGAAGATACTGCTATTGGGCTTTTACAGGAGGAATATGGTGTTAAAGATTCCGATGTAAAGAGTCAGCAGTCGGCCGATTTGCCGAAGCATGATTCGACATCAATATCTGTAAAGGAAGAGGATAGTACCAGCGCGATTCAGAAGCCGGCGGCGCAGAGTCAGGAGCCTGATGAATCTGGCGATATCTGTTTGGACAGCAACGTCATCAGAGTGCGTGGTCCCATTATTGTCAAAGATCTTGCTGAGCTTATGGGCCTGAGGCCCAACAAACTTATTGCTGAACTGATGGGCATGAATGTGCTTGCGGCTATTAATGCGCGTCTTGAGGTCAATGTTGCCCGCAAGCTAGTTGAACAGCATGGATTGACTCTTGAACAGGAAAAGGGCCACAAGGAGATTTTCAGGAAGCAGAAAGAGGAAGAATCTGAAAAAGAAAAAGACAAACCCGAAGATCTTGCGCCGCGTTCGCCGGTAGTGACTTTTCTCGGACATGTTGATCATGGCAAAACTTCATTGCTCGACAAGATCAGGAACGCGAAGGTGACGCAGGGCGAATGGGGTGGGATTACCCAGCATATAGGCGCATACACGGTTGAAGTTGGCGGACGAAGCATTACTTTTCTTGACACACCGGGTCACGCGGCTTTTACGGCCATGCGCGCGCGCGGCGCCAATCTTACAGATATTGCTGTTATAATTATAGCTGCTGATGACGGCATTATGCCGCAGACGAAGGAAGCTATAAAGCATGCGCAGGCGGCCGGTGTATGCATAATGATAGCGATTAACAAAATGGATTTGCCGGCCGCGGATGAAATGCGTGTAAAGAAGCAACTTCAGGCGGAAAATCTGCTCGCAGAGGATTGGGGCGGCAACGTGATATGTTGTCCGGTAAGCGCTCAAACGGGTCTTGGTATTGATCATTTACTGGATATGATTCTGCTTCAGGCGGATATTCTTGAGCTGAAAGCGAACCCTAAGCGTCGTGCAAACGGGTATGTTGTTGAATCTCAGCTGGAGCCGGGCATGGGTCCCACGGCCAATCTGTTGGTAACCAATGGCACCCTTAAAATAGGCGATATTATTCTTTGCGGGTGTTATTGCGGCAAGGTCAGGGCGCTTCTTAATGATCATGGAATAAAGGTTAAATCCGCAATGCCTTCTATGCCGATAAAATGTATGGGGCTTTCAGGGGTACCGGAGGCGGGCTGGGAATTCAAGGTTTGTGCTGATGAGAAAGACGCAAGGCGTATGGCTGAAGAGGAAATGGGAAAAGAGAAAACCCGTCAACTGGTGCTGCCGCAGAAAATTTCTCTGGATAATATTTTTGAGCAGATGAAGGATGACATTCATAAGCTTGATTTGAGGATTATAATCAAGGCTGACACGCAGGGATCTGTTGAAGCGATCATATATGCTCTTCGTCAGATTAACAGCGACAAGGTTTCTCTCAGTATTATTCTTGGTACTACGGGAAACATTACGACGAATGATGTTATGCTGGCATCGGCGTCCAACGCTATTATTCTGGGTTTTCACGTTGGCAAGGAAAGCGGCGTGCTGGCGAATGCCAAGCATGAAGGTGTAGAAATGAGGGTCCATGAGGTGATTTACGAGCTGATTGACGAAGTACATGCTGCCATGACGGGCTTGCTTGCGCCAAAGATACAGGAACTTCCCAGAGGCAGTGCGGTTATCAAGCAGGTATTTGGATCTGGGAAACGGAATAAGATTGCCGGTTGTCTTGTTACGCAGGGATTGGTTAAACCAAAATTCAAGGCAAGATTAAAGCGTGAAAATCAGGTTATACATGATGGATTAATAGCATCATTAAAGCGTTTCCAGGAAGATGTGATTCAGGTCAGGGAATCTCAGGAGTGTGGTATCCGGTTGGAATCTTTTGCGGATTTCAATGAAGGTGACACTATGGAATTTTATGAGGTAGAGCAGACAAAACAGACATTGTAGGGTTTTTGCGGGCTGTTACTTTCTTTTTCACGCGGCTTTTAAAAAATAGTTGTGATTCGGCCGTTTTGTTCCGCTTATTTTGAATAAAGAATTGCGAGAAGGGAGCTATTCAACGTCAGTTTTTCAGGTCTTACACCTGACGCCCTGTTTTTTTCGGCACAATTGACTCGTGTGCCGCTGTTGTTATCAATATGAAAAAAAGCCGCATAGACCGTGTTGATGAATTACTGCGTCGCGAGATCGGCAGTGTTCTGTTTCGAATCATAAACGATGATGGTTTTGATTTGTCGTCGATTTCAGTTACGCGTGTAATGACAAGTCCGACGTTACGCAGTGCACGTGTATTTGTTTCTGTAAGGGATAATCAGGAACGGCGCGGCGATATGCTGGCGATTTTGAACAGGCACAGGATTGAAATTCAGAAGCATATTAGCCGTAATATTGTTCTGAAATATACGCCGCGTCTTACTTTTGAAATAGACTGTTCACTGGAAAAAGGGGATCATATTCTGGCTATTCTTTCGAAGATGGAAGAAACAACAGATGTGGATCAGGGCCCGTCTGATGAAACACGAGAAGGTGAAGATGATGGCGTGTTTGGGCTATAAGGCATGAAACCGCGCATAACAACAAATCAACCCAGAGTGTCTGCTCCACTGCAAGCTCTTAATGATTTTGACGGGGTGCTTGTTATTGATAAACCGTCGGGTCCGACATCGCACGATATAGTAGATATAATTCGGAAGCAATTCGGATTTCGGAAGGTTGGGCATGGCGGAACACTTGATCCGCAGGCGACAGGACTGCTTTTAATTCTTATTGGTAAAGGAACGAAGTTATCGGAACGAATCATGGGTTCTGACAAGGAATATGAAGGGGTAATGAAGCTTGGCGTTGCTACTGCAACTCAAGATGCGCAGGGCGAAATCATACGAGAGTCGGACTGTGGTTTTGTAACCAGAGATCAGGTGGAAGCGCAGATGGCCGGGCTTACGGGTGACATTCAGCAGTTGCCGCCGATGGTTTCCGCGGTTAAAGTTAACGGCGTTCCTCTTTACAAGCATGCGCGGAAAGGTCGTACAATTGAACGCAAGTCCAGATTGGTACATGTTTATGAATTCAAAATGAAGGATTTCGATCTGCCGTTGGCAAGTTTTTTTATTCGCTGTACGAAGGGGACTTATGTGCGCACGTTATGTGCCGACATAGGTGAAGCTCTTGGATGCGGCGCGCATCTTGAACAGCTTCGCCGGACACGTTCGGGCAGTGTCAGTATTGAAGAGGCGGTCCAGCTTGATAAAGTACAGAACATGAAACATGAAGAACTTGCCGGGTGTATTATTCCTCTAAGCGTTTTCATTGCGTCTAAAATATAAGACATAATTATTGCGTTATTAATTGTTTCTACTGATGGAAAAAATGAAAGTTATCAGGAATCTATCTGGTCTTAAAAGGGAAAAGAGTCGGGTTATACTTGCGGCAGGCTTCTTTGACGGTGTTCATGTCGGGCATCAGAAAATAATATGTAAAACGGTGGCTCGGGCGCGGAACGTGCACGGACAGGCATGGGGATTAACGTTTGATGCTCATCCGCTGAAAATACTTAAGCCTGGTTCCGAACCGAGGCTGTTGACATCGGAGCAGCACAAGCTTGAACTATTGGCCGGGCTGGAGCTTGATGGATGTTTGGTAATGCCTTTTTCCAGTGAGTTGGCGGATGTTTCTCCAATCGGCTTCCTTGATCTTTTGCGATCGAACATTCCGTGTTTAAATGAGATTATTGTTGGCCGGAACTGGCGTTTTGGTCGGTCAAAGGAAGGAAACACGGCCATACTTTCACGTTTCGGAAAGAAAGTTGGATTTGATGTAACGATCATCAGGCCGGTAATCAGGCAGGGATCACCGGTTTCGAGTACACGTATACGTAACAAGATCGCGAACGGTGATTTGAAGGGGGCCTCTATTTTGCTTGGCAGGTCTGTGAGCGTTTTGGGAACTGTTGTTAAAGGCAGAGGGTTAGGCAGGTCTCTTGGTTTTCCGACAGCCAATATTGACCCGTATAATGAAGTAATACCGCCCAGCGGCGTATACGCAGTTTATGCCGAAATAAAGGATTCTAAAGTTGCAGGAAAGACGGGACGCAGTCGGTTTCATCACGGGATATTGAACATAGGTTTCAGGCCTACTTTCGGTGAGCCGCAAACTGTTCCCTGCATAGAGGCACACCTTTTTGACGTAAATACACTT
Organism: Verrucomicrobiota bacterium; assembly: GCA_032123435.1. Lineage (GTDB taxonomy): Bacteria > Verrucomicrobiota > Kiritimatiellia > UBA8416 > JAQBFJ01 > JAQBFJ01. Next base: position 41,067 of record JAQBFJ010000157.1, on the reverse strand, counting down.
TTATACGAATATGATATGGAAATATTTTTTCTTTATAAAATCAGGGATGAAATAACATTTCCTTCACCGGCGGCGCTGAAAAAGCAGATTAAGGATGACGTCGGGTGCATGCAGGCGGTTCTGGCTGAAAAAAAAGAAAGGAATCTCTTTACATCAAGTATTTATCCGTACTATAGTCAGACCCGGACAAACAAAAAAAGGAAAAAAAGAGAAAGTAGAAAAAGGAAAACATAAAGGGGACATGAGCAAGATAGACAAAAAAGCTGTTCAGGAAAAATTTCAGCATCACAGTAATGATACTGGATCGTCTGAAGTGCAGATTGCTTTATTGTCGAAACGAATTGAACTGCTCACGGAACACCTCAAGACGCACAGGAAAGACCATAGTTCTCGTATAGGGCTTCTCAAGATGATAAGCGCTCGCAGGCGCCTGTTGAATTATCTTAAGAGACATGATGAGCCTAAATATGGGAAGCTGACCGAAGATCTGAACATCAGCCGGTAGAAACCAGCGGTATTTCCAGCCGACATACGTCCTGTTATTCACATTTGAATTAGGTGTCTTACCAGTCCATCCCCGGGTTATCCAAAGGAAGGAAAATTATGAAAAATACAACATCAGTAGAAATCAAAGTAGGCGACAAGACTGTTATTATAGAATCCGGTGTACTGGCCCAGCAGGCGGCTGGTGCTGTTACCGTCAGTATGGGAGATACTGTTTTATTTTCCGCTGTGACGTGTACGAATGAACCGAGAGAGGGGATAGATTATTTTCCTCTACAGGTTGAATATCGCGAGAAATTTTATGCCGCCGGCCGGTTTCCAGGCGGTTTTTTCAAGCGTGAGGCACGTCCAGCCGAAAAAGAGATACTGACGGCGCGGATAACAGACCGCCCTATTCGTCCTCTTTTTCCCAAGGGGTACAAGAATGATGTACAGATCAACAACATGCTTCTTTCAGCTGATGGCGAAAATGACTCGGATATGATGAGTATCGTTGCCTCAAGCGCAGCACTTACGATTTCTGAAATTCCCTTTATGGGCCCCGTGGCGAGTGTTCGCGTAGGCAGGATAAACGGTAAGTTTATCATCAATCCGACACATAAGGAGCGGGAAGAAAGCGACATGGATCTTGTTTATGCCAGCACGCGGGATTTGCCTCTCATGATAGAAGGCGGCGGCATGGAAGTTCTGGAAGAAGATCTGATCAAGGCCATGAAATTTGCACATCCCGAATGCGTAAAAATTATTGACGCACAATTGGAATTACGCCGCAAACTGGGATTGGCTGATAAGGTAATAGAAGAGACCAGTCAGGAGAACGAGGAGCCTTTGATTGCCGCCGGCAGGGAAACAGCAGGAACCAGAATGGCAGAAATCATGTTAACAGGTGACAAGAAAAAACGTCAGAAGATGCTTGAAGAGATTAGAAAATCTCTCAAAGAGGCCCTTCTTGAGAAATTTCAAGATATGACGGATGAGGCGTTCCGGTCCATGTTTGATGAGCTTGAGATAGAAACGGTACGAGCTAATATGCTTGAAAAGGGACTACGTCCTGACGGACGCGCTTCCAATGAGCTTCGTGAATTGAAAGCAGAGATTGGCGTGTTGCCTAGAACACATGGATCCGCAGTGTTCCAGCGTGGTGAGACGCAGGCATTGGCTACTGTTACACTGGGAACAAAATCGGATGCGCAGAATTTGGACGCGGTCACGGGCGGCCCGGAAGACAAGAAGTTCATGCTACACTACAACTTTCCTCCATACAGTGTGGGCGAATGCGGACGCCTGGGGAGCACAGGCCGCAGGGAAATAGGGCATGGCGCGCTTGCGGAAAGGTCTCTGGAGCCGATTGTGCCTAAGGATTTTCCATATACTGTTCGGCTTGTTTCTGATATCATGGGTTCCAACGGATCGAGCTCAATGGCCAGTATTTGCGCCGGGACGCTGGCAATGATGGATGCCGGGATCCCTATACTTAAACCTATAGCTGGAATTTCGATAGGTCTTTTCTCGAATGATGAAAAAGGGGTTCTGGTCACTGATATTCTGGGCACAGAGGATCATTGCGGCGACATGGACTTCAAGGTTGCGGGCACAAAGGACGGCGTTACTGGTTTTCAAGTTGATCTCAAGATTCCGGGATTGAGCTGGGATCTTGTTGAAGAGGCATTCACGGAAGCAAGGAAAGCTCGTTTAACGTTGCTTGATTTTATGCATACGGTGATTGCTGATCCGCGGCCCGACATGTCGGTCTATGCGCCAAAGATAGAGATCATTAGTATTCCGCAGGATAAGATAGGCGAATTAATCGGGCCGGGCGGCAAGAACATTCGTCGCATAACAGAACTGAGCGGAGCCCAGATAGACATAGGAGAAGATGGCACGGTCAGCATCTATGCCACGGGCCAGGATTCACTGGATTTGGCTGTTCGGGAGGTCAGTTTGATCACAGCGGAGGCGGAAGAAGGCAAGATCTATGATGGAGTTGTTACAGGTGTAAAGGAATTTGGCGCGTTTGTCGAGATTCTACCCGGCAAAGACGGGCTTGTTCATATCAGCGAAATGGCCGAAGGACGTGTCAACAAGGTGGAAGACATCTGCAAAATCGGGGATCGGATGTGGGTTAAGTGTCTTGGCGTAGACGATAGAGGCAGAATCAGGCTGAGCCGAAAAGAAGCCATGCGAGAGAAAGATGCTTGATGCGGATTTCCGCAGAATGAAATAATGAAGCTAAAAATAAAGCAATTTTTGGCTATCACAGGTCTTACAGCTATTGAAGCAATTCATCAGCCCATATTTCTTTTGTTATCAGCGACTTGTATATTGCTGATTTCTCTGACACCGCAATTGCTGGTGCATCAGTTTGGCGAGGAAGGAAAGCTTGCGCGTGACAGCGGGTTGGCTTTTCATTTTGTTTTTGGTTTATTCATTGCCGGATACGCGGCTTGTTCGTCGCTTGCCCGCGAGCTAAGAGGCGGAACTGCGTCAGCCGTGCTGAGTAAACCAGTTAGCCGCGAGGTGTTCTTCCTGGCTAAATTTACCGGAGTTGTTTCAGCAGTTATCGCGTTTTCCATTTGTGCCGCGATTGCGACGCTATTGAGTGAACGGATTGTATTGAAGTTCTATGATACGCCTGAATTGTTAGGTTATTTCAGGGACAAGCTGATAGGCTGGTTGTTTCTGGCCGTGCCTTTTGCCGCGTTCCTGGCGGCGGGAGTGATAAATTACGTCAAAAGACGCCCGTTTGGATCCATGGCGTTTGGATTCCTTTTTGTTGCGCTGTGCGCTGTTCTTGTGACGGGCGGGTTCTTCAATATAAAAGGAGAGTTGGCTCCGTTTGATCTAAGGGTTGAGTGGCGGATCCTTCCGGTGAGTCTGCTCATTACTTTTGCGCTGATTGTATTGTCGGCTATTGCCATCACATTGTCCACATGGTTCAGCACTGTGCCCACAATGGTGATATGCAGTCTGGTTTTTATTATCGGATTGATGTCTGATTATTTGTTTTCGGGGAAACATACAATAGTGAGTAGTCCTGCGGTAGGGGCGTTCATTTATCGCATTTTGCCGAATTGGCAGTACTTCTGGATCGCAGATGCTTTGAATGGCGGGGGTATTGTGCCGGCAGGCTACATTGTGGATACGGCGATTTACGCATTGGTCTATTCAGCGGGAGTGTTATTTTTAGGCATGTTATTGTTCAGACACGTTGAAATAAAGTAGAATGTCGATCCGGACTCGTGGTTATGTCATGATCGTGAATGAATGCAGCTATGAGGAGAATCATGAGCAGTACTATAAACGGTGAGCCTGTTATCAAGGTGACTAATCTTACAAAGATCTTCCGTGATTTCTGGCGACGCCCAAAAGTGTGCGCGGTTGACGGGCTGGATCTGGAAGTCAAACGCGGCGAAATCTTTGGGCTTCTTGGGCCTAATGGGTCTGGTAAGAGCACGACTATAAAAATACTTCTTGGCTTGCTTCATCCTTCTTCAGGTGAAGTGAGCGTCATGGGAGCATCACCATGCAGTGTGAAGGCCAAGAGCAACATAGGGTATCTTCCGGAAGAATCATATTTATATCCGTATTTGACTGCGCGCGAGGCGTTGGAGTTTTATGGGCGTCTGTTTGATATGACAGGAACAGCCCGTAAAGAGCGTATTAGTCAACTTTTAAACATGGCTGGTTTGACGCGCGAGGCAGACAGACCCGTCGGAGAGTTCTCCAAAGGCATGGCACGTCGCGTCGGTCTGGCGCAAGCACTGATTAATGATCCGCAACTTGTTATCCTGGATGAACCAACGTCGGGTCTTGATCCGATAGGCTGTAGACAGGTCAAGGATTTAATGTTGACTCTGGCGCAACGCGGCAAGACGATTCTCCTGTCGTCTCACTTGCTGGCTGATGTAGAGGATGTTTGTGATCGTGTGGTCATCCTTTATAAAGGAAGGACTCGTGTGTGCGGCAGGATTAATGAATTACTGGAAGAACGGGAAAGCATGAGGTTGACAATCCCTTCGCTTTCTCCTGAAAAGACAAAAGAAGTGCTTGCCCTTATCAGAAAAGCGATTAACCAGGATCCCGAGATAGATAGACCTTCCAAGAATCTGGAACAGATCTTTATAGAAGTGGTGAAACAGGCGCATAAGGACTCGGAAGAATCGTGTCCCGACAGTGTTGCGGAGTATTTGAGCAGTGACTAAAATCGCGGCAATAGCTTTGCTGGCATTCAAAACGGCTGTGCGGTCCAAGCTTTTTGTGTCGTTAATGGTTGTGCTTGCCATTACGGTTATCGGGCTTCCGCTTACTGCCAAGGGTGATGGCACGCTCGCGGGTGATATTACAATACTACTGCAGTATACACTTGGTTTAGCCGCTATCATTCTTGGATCCGTCGTACTGTGGTCAGCATGTGGAACGATAGCGCATGATATTCAGGAGAAGCAGATACAGCTTATTGTAACGAAGCCAGTGCATCGTTATCAGATATGGCTGGGCAAATGGTTCGGTCTATTACTTATGAGCGCGATACTGCTGTCTTTTGTCGGTGTTACAGTATATGCATTGCTATGCTGGCGGATCAAAAATTCTCATGCGGACGATATTGAGCGTACCGGTGTTTATAGCGAGATACTTGTTGGCCGAAAAAGCATAACATCTTTATCAGAATCTTTTGATGATGAAATTCATCAGCGAATGGATTGGCTTGTTGAGAACGACAGGATTCCGGAGGACATGCCTTACCAGGAGATCTATACAAAAACAAAGAGACGCGTTCTGTCGGAGAAGTCGACCGTGGCGCCAGGCCAGTCAAAACGCTGGGTGTTTAAGCCGTTCTCGTGCGGCGACAGTAATGTTTCAGTATATCTGCGGTTCCATCTGGTATCTGCCGGTATGGACAGGAAAACGGTGAGCGGCGTTTGGCTTGTGGGTACTGAACAAAAGCCTGATATATTCCGTTCAACAATGGACAAATGTCGGGCAGGTTCGCACAGCATACTTGTGCCTGCTTCTGCTATCCCGGCTGGAATCCCAACGGTAGTAACATTTATCAATGATGCCGGCGAACAGGCGGCAACAGCCATGTTTGATATTGATGACGGGCTGAAATTATTGGTTCGCTGGAGTGGATTCAAAATGAACTTTTTACGCGCTATTGTCGTTATTTTCTTTTATATGGGGCTTCTTTCGGCTTTTGGTTTGACTGCGAGCGCTGTCTTTTCGTTTCCAGTGGCGGTATTTGCGTCTTATGCGGCGGTTGTAATGCTGTTTATAGCCCGTTTTGTAGTATTAACGAATCAGCCTATACACACGTGCAGTCGCTGTTTAGAGCTAGGTTACAAGGTGTCGGAAGTGCAGATTGCCATGCATAAGGTCATAAACGGGGTTGAATATTTTATTTCGTCCCTGACCGGATATGATCCCGTGCCGCTCATGGTGAACGGCATGGTTGTATCTTGGGAATTCACGGGCAAGGCTCTCTTTCTGCTCTTTATTCTATACCCGTTTAGCCTGGGTGTAATTGGTGTGTATCTGCTGAAAAAAAGAGAATTAGCTTTACCCATTATATAGGAAGAAAAGTGTGATCATAAGGCGGATAATTTCAGTGCTCCTGTTTTGCTGTTCCCTTCTCTGTTTCGGGTTGGGTGGGAGACAGAATGTTGCTTTAGCCGGCAAGCGTGCCGATTACGGGTTCGGTTTTTCCGTCAATCTGATAAACGCATCACCAATCATGGTTTTCAGCACGGTGGTACTGGGCGGGTTCCGCGGACTAATAGCCGATGTCCTATGGCTCAGGGTATCATACATGCAGGAAAAAGGTGAATATTTTGAGATGGTCCAGTTATCCAACTGGATTACAAAACTTGAACCAGGCTCAACGGAAGTGTGGGCATATCATGCCTGGAACATGGCGTATAACATCAGTGTTATGATGTCGGATCCTGCTGACGGCTGGCGTTGGATAAAGAACGGCATAAGTCTTTTGCGTGACGAAGGTCTGGTTTATAATCCGGATGATCCTGCGCTTTACCGTGAACTGGGGTGGCTGTACCAGAATAAAATTGGGCGTGCGACGGGTGCGTCAGGCATATATTACAAGCAAATGTTCGCTAAAGAAATGAAAGGACTTTTAGGCGGTGCCACGCTTGATTACGCCGGGTTGGGTGCTGAGATTGAGGACAAGATGCGCGATGAGTACAAGTTGCTTCCAGAAATCATGCTGGAAATTGACGTCAGATATGGCCCCTTAGACTGGCTCCGGCCAGAATCGCATGCTGTATATTGGGCGTACAGGGGAAAATTACGTGCAGGCGAAAAAGGAGCCCGATTTTGTGATATAATGATCAGACAATCTCTTTCTATGCTTGGCATTGATATTCAGGAAAAGTGATTATTGGCTTTAATTAACGGCATTATGACAAATCCGGCATAAAATTAAGAAAAATCCGGCATAAAATTATATTGCGTTTTTGAAGATAGGTGCTTAAGGTATTTGGCTAATGAGTGGCACGCAAGTTACAGTAAAAAAGAAGCTTTCAGTAAAAAGTGATATCGGCGCGATCTCGAGCGACGATAAAGGCAAGGGCCCTGCGCAGAAGGTCACGGCGACGCCGGGTCCGATTCTGGCCGGGCCAGCTGGTATAGGTGGTGCAGAGCCTGATAAATTATCGGTAATTGTGTGCGTTATTATTGTATTGGTCTTCTTGGGCTTGCTCGGGATGCAGGCACTGGAATGGTTTTTCTACTCACAGCCTCCGTCCGCATGGGTTTCAGGCGGCTCGGATTACTCTTCATCATCCAGAACAAAGACACGCACAGCCGTGACAGCACCGGAATCTGACCCGGAGGAAGACATTATCGATGAGGAAGCCGACGAGCTTATTGATGAAGAAACGTCTGAGTAGTTCATGACCTCTATTCACAGCCTTACAAAAGATGAGATAGCTGAATTGTGCAACGGCTGTGGTTTTCCCTGTTATCGTGCATCGCAAATATGGCATTGGCTTTATGTCCAGAAAGTGTCGGACTGGGCCGCGATGAAGAATGTGCCAATGTCGGTCAGTCAGGAATTGGCAAAACATGTTTCAATTGATTCATGTGTGCCGACTGAAAGTGCAGGAGAAGAAGGTTCAACGCGTAAGATTCTTGTGAAGCTGTGTGATGGTGAATGTATTGAACAGGTATTGATATCATCTTACAATCGCTGGACGGTTTGCGTTTCGAGCCAGGTTGGATGCAAATTCAAGTGCTCCTTTTGTGCCAGCGGCCAGGCTGGATTCAAACGTAATCTTGAGGCAGGCGAAATGGTTGGGCAGGTACTGCTTGCCGAACAGATTTGCGGAAAACCGGTTTCGAATGTTGTTTTTATGGGTATTGGCGAGCCGCTGGATAACTATGACCAGGTTATCAAGGCGATTCGAATATTGAACGATCCGGATGGGCTTTGTATAGGAGCGCGTCGGATAACGATCAGTACCTGCGGGATCGTTCCAGGAATAAGGCGGTTTGCGAATGAAAATCTGCAGGTGGAGCTTTCCGTATCGCTTCATGCGCCAGACGACAAGCTTCGATCCCGCCTCATGCCTGTTAACAAAAAATATCCTATGCGGAATCTTATTGAAGCATGTCAGTCGTATGTCGAACAGACGAACAGGATTATTACATTTGAGTATGTTTTGATAAATAATGTGAATGATTCAAGAGCACAGGCCGAAGCGCTGGTCGGCATTCTTGTTTCCTTGCGTTGTCGGGTAAATCTTATTTCTTTAAGCACGGTACCGGAATATCAAGGAAAACCAACCTCAAGCCAAACGGCGGAAATGTTCATCGGGATATTAAAGAGAGCACGTATTAATGCAACGATAAGAACATCAAAAGGCGGATCCATGAAGGCAGCATGCGGACAATTAAGACATGTTGCTCTGAAACGGTAAGAATGGGCCTGTTCACGCGTGTTCTGCGTGATTTCCGTATACACCCCAAGAGAAACGTACTCATGGCTGAAACAGAAATACAGAAAACAAATTCCAGAAAACTGGCAGTACAAATCATCAGCGAATGGCAGGAAACGGGAACATTCCCGGATCGTTTGATGGAAGCAGATATTCAAGACAGGCCCTTTGTTATGGAATTGGTTTATGGCATTGCAAGATGGCGCCGTATGCTGGAATGGGTCGTTGGACTCTGTACAAAACGAAAACCGGACAAGCACACAATGCCGTATCTGCTGGTGGGTCTTTACCAGATTCTTCTCATGGATAATGTGGCCGAATACGCGGCTGTAAATGAAACCGTGGAAGCAGTAAAAACAGGGCGAGTACCTTCGCGAGCAGGTTTTATAAACGCAGTTCTAAGATATGCACTGCGTGAAGCAGACAACATAAAAGAAGATTTAAGGAAACAGGAACCGGGAATAAGAGAGTCACACCCCGACATGCTTACGGAAAGGTGGCGCGGCAGATTCGGCTATGACAGGATGATGGATTTGTGCCGCTGGAATAACAGGAGAGGAGAAATAACGGTTCGAATCAATACAGCACTGATCGATATGGATGATTTTCTCGATATCGTGGCTTTGGAAGGAATCAGAGCTGTTCCTCATTGCTTTAGACCTGATCTGTTCATTGTTCTGCCGGGCGGGATCAGAGTAACGGAACTGCCCGGATATTCGGATGGTATTTTCAGCGTGCAGGATCCTTCCACGCAGGCGGCAGTAGATTTGCTGGCACCAGGACCCGGCGACACGGTTCTGGATGCTTGTGCCGCACCAGGTGGAAAGACATTTATTATAGCCGACAAAATGGGCGGGACAGGCAGACTTATCGCCATGGATGTAGATAAAAATCGTATCAATAGACTTAATGAAAACGTTAAACGATGGAAACTGAATTCTGTTGATGTGTTTTGCGCGGATGCCTCCGTGCGCCGGGATTTATTGAAAATTTGCGGGGACGTGCGTTTTGATCGGATTATTCTCGACGTTCCATGCAGTAATACCGGAGTCTTACGACGCCGACCTGACGCACGGTGGCGTTTTCACAAGGAAAATCTGGAGCATCTTAATTCCTGTCAATACGCGATACTTGATTCGGCATCGGAATTACTTAAACATGACGGCACGCTGGTATACAGTACATGCAGTATTGAGCCGGAGGAGAACAGCGAACTGATTGATTCATGGTTGAAAAACAATCCCGGTTTTACACTGGAGAAAAAGGTCGAGTTGTTTCCGCCAGAAACCCAAACGGACGGCATATACGCCTGCGCTATTGTTCGTTGTTAAAATGCAGGTCCGTAGGCGCGCTGGAATGCAAACAGTAAATACGTAATATATCCGAAACGCTTGATTTCAAGCGACTTAGCAGATATCTTGAGAAACAGATTATAAGGCTTGTTGGCGCATTATTTCAGCAGGCGCACGGGTTATGGGCGCTTATATGAAGAGATTGTAAATTATGAAAATTGTCTGCTCTTCCAGTGTACAATACGGCATGGAGGCCTTCAGCACACTTGGCAAAACTGTCGGTGTGAACGGCCGTTCAATTTGCAGTCAGGATGTACGGGATGCCGAGATCCTTGCAATTCGTTCGACTACGCGGGTTAATAAAAAACTGCTGGAACATAGTCAGGTGCAATTTGTCTGTACCGCAACAATCGGCATGGATCATATCGACACGGCGTATCTGGATGAAAGAGGCATAAAATGGTGCTGTGCGCCCGGCTGTAACGCAAACAGTGTAGCCGAGTATGTAAGTGCCGCAGTGTTGACTATTGCATGTCGTAAGAATTTTTCACTTTCAGGCAAGACCATAGGTGTGATCGGTGTAGGCAATGTCGGCAGTCTTGTTTGCAGGAAGGCTGAAGCGCTGGGCATGAGAATTCTTCGTAACGATCCGCCGAAAGCGAGACAAACACGCCAAATACGGGCGGAAACAGTGGAAAATACGGGGAATTCGTTCGTTGATCTAAACAGGGTCTTGGCAGAATCAGACATAATCACATTACACGTGCCGCTGACCATGGATGGGCTTGATGCAACATTCGCTCTGGCGGATAAATCATTTTTCGACAGGATGAAACCGGGCTCCATATTCATTAACACAGCACGCGGCGCAGTAATGAACACGGAAGCCCTCCTGACGGCAATGAAGAAAGGGATTGTTTCAGATGCCGTTATAGACACGTGGGAAGGAGAACCTGATTTCAGCATGGCCCTGCTTAATCAAGCGGCTATTGCAACGCCGCACATAGCGGGATATTCTTTCGAAGGCAGGGTGATGGGCACGGTGATGATTTATAAGCAGACTTGTGAAGTGTTTGGATTCAAGTCGGTATGGATCCCTGACAATCTATTGCCGACCCCTGCGGTTCCGGAGATTGAGATTAAAACTGACGGACGACCAGATGAAGTGGTCTTAAATGATATAATCAGACGCGTATATGATGTAGAATCAGACGATGACAGGTTTCGCGCATTTGATGGAAACAAGTGTATTTCCGGACATTTCGAAAGATTGCGCTCTGATTATCCAATTAGACGCGAGTTCAGATTTACTCGCGTAAAGGCGGAAAATACTTCGCCAACGCTGAAGAACAAGATTGCCGGGCTTGGCTTTGGAATAAAATCATAAACCCGTTTCGACCTGAAAACAGTTTTCTTTTTTTTCACAAGGTGCTAATTAGGATATGTCGTTGGATAAATTATGGAGGTAGTAATGAAGAAAAATATGCCGGAAGTAAAAATAGGTTTGATTGGAGTCAGTAGAGATTGTTTCCCTGTAGAATTGACGCAAACAAGGCTGAATAGAGTTGTCAAGGAATGTGCGCGACTGAAGCTTGATATAGCGCCCTGCTCCACAATCATTCGGTCGGAGCATGATGCAATAGTCGCGGCGGCTGAAATGGAACATGCCAATGTTAATGCCGCGGTTATTTATTTGGGCAACTTTGGTCCCGAAGGACCAATGACAATATTTGCCAAGGTATTAAACAAGCCTTTTATGCTTTGTGGCGCGGCGGAGGAAAACAGGAAGTCGCTCATTAATGGGCGCGGTGATGCATTTTGCGGGATGCTCAATGCGTGTCTTAATGCCGGGTTGAGGGGTGTGCGACCGTATGTACCGGCAGTTCCCGTAGGCTTGCCTGCTGATATTGCCGCGGAAATAGCCCACTTTAAAGAAATAGCACGGGTGGTCATAGGCATCAGGGATCTCAAGGTTTTTTCGTTCGGGCCGCGACCGCACGATTTCTATGCCTGTAACGCCCCGATTAAGCCACTATACAACATGGGAATAGAGGTAATGGAGAACTCTGAATTGGACATGCTTGAACTTTACAGGTCGGCGGCCGGTCAGACAAAAGAGATAGACGCGGTTATCAGCGAAATGAAGAAAGAACTGGGAAAAGGCAACAGATATCCTGAAAAATTGAGACAATTGGCCCAATTTGAGATCGCGCTGACAAAATATTTTGAAGAAAATCTCGGATCGCGCCAATTCGGCGTTTACGCAAATAAATGCTGGCCTGCCTTCGAAAAAGCTTTTGGATTCGTTCCATGCTTTGTCAACAGTCGTCTTGCATCACGCGGCATACCAGTGGCCTGTGAAGTGGATATTTACGGGGCGGTTTCCGAATACATGGCGCAACTGGCTTCCCAGAAGCCTGTGAGTATTCTGGATGTTAATAATACTGTTCCTGCCGATATAAAGATCAAGGATCTTCGCGGAATAAAAAGGAAGGATCTTTTTATGGGGTTTCATTGCGGTAATACACCCAGCTGTTATTTATGTTCCGGATATTCCATGAAATATCAGTTGATAATGAACAGGCTGATGGAAGAACCGGGTAAGGCGCCGGACATAACCTGCGGCACGCTTGAAGGCACATTAAAAAAGGGACCGGTTACGGTTTTCAGATTGCAGAGCAAGCCCACAAATTACGAACTGATGAGCTATCTGGCAGAAGGTCGTGTGCTTGACGGTGATCCTTCATCATTTGGCGGGATAGGTATTATCGGGATAAATAATTTTTCGCGGTTTTACAGATATGTATTGCTTGAGAAAATGTTTCCGCATCATACCGCTGTAGCGTTCAAACATGTTGGGAAAATTCTGTTTGACGCTGTTTCCCTGCTGGGTATAGACGATGTTAATATCCCCAAAGATGAGCGGCATTTATACAAAACGGAAAATCCCTTTTAAAGTATTATTAAGGGATTATAACGGGTCAGATGTCGGCTTGATGAAAGTCGTAAATAGTTTGGCTGTAATCACTTAGTCGTCAACATAAGAGTGGCGGAAACAAGGATGGACCATGATGAAAAAATACGCAATGGGATTAGATTACGGCACTAATTCATGTCGTTCCGTAATTATTGATCTGAGTGATGGATGTGAAATCGGAACGCATGTGTTTTCGTACCCGACAGGAGATAACGGAATAGTGCTTGATCCGAAAGATCCGAATGTCGCACGACAGCATCCACAGGATTATCTTGATGGCGCAATAACGATTGTACGGGAAGCGGTCAAGATGGCGGCGGAGACAGATAAGGAATTTGACTCTGCGAATATCATAGGCATAGGAGTTGATACGACCGGCAGTACACCAATACCAGTTGACAAGAACGGCACTCCGCTGGCGTTCTTGCCTGAATTCAAAAATAATCTTAATGCGATGGCATGGTTATGGAAAGATCATACCTCTCACGCTGAGGCGGCGTTGATTACAGAGCTGGCCTCTAAAATAAGGCCGCAATATCTGGCAAAATGCGGAGGGACGTATTCATCGGAGTGGTTCTGGAGCAAGGTGTTGCATTGCAAAAATGTTGCGGAAGATGTGTTCACTGCGGCGGATAGTTTTGTTGAATGCTGTGATTATATACCATCTGTATTGGCGGGAGATACCAGGAATACTACAAGAAGCATTTGCGCGGCCGGACATAAAGCGATGTATTGTGACGAATGGAACGGTTTGCCCGACAAAGAGTTCCTTGCCGGACTGGATGAGACCTTGCCGGGACTGCGTGACAGGCTCTATTCAAAGGCTTTTTCTTCCGACCGACTTGCCGGCCGGTTATCCGAAGAATGGGGAGAAAAATTGGGCTTAAAAGCGGGTATTGCCATAGCGACAGGCGCGTTTGACGCGCATATGGGCGCAGTCGGAGCGGGAGTGAATGAAGGTATACTTGTGAAAATTCTCGGCACAAGTACGTGTGACATGATGGTCATGCAGGCGGACAGGAAATTGGCGGATATCCCGGGTGTATGCGGAATTGTGAAGGGTTCCATCCTGCCCGGCTTTTATGGAATTGAGGCAGGTCAGGGGGCGGTTGGCGACATCTTCCTGTGGTTCGTCAACCATCTTGTGCCTGACAGTTATGGGAAAGATGCTGACGAGAAATTCAGCAATCTGGCAAAAGCCGCGGGCAGGCAGAAACCGGGTGAGCATGGACTTATCGCGCTTGATTGGAACAATGGCAACAGGACAATACTGGTGGATACCAGGCTCAGTGGATTGCTTATTGGTCAGACACTTCACACTAGAGCGGACGAGATATACAGAGCCTTAATTGAAGCAACGGCGTTTGGCGCGTTGACCATAATACAACGTATCGAAGAATATGGTGTTCCGATAAATGAAATAATCAATTGCGGCGGATTGGCGGTAAAGAATCCGCTTCTGATGCAGATATACGCGGATGTCACGAATCGGCCGATGAAGATTTCACGGAGTGATCAAACGTGTGCTGTTGGTGCTGCAATCTTCGGCGCAGTAGCTGCCGGGCGTGAGATTTCGGGTTTTTCCAGCGTTCAGGAAGCACAATCAGTAATATGCGGGACAAGGAGCAAGGTGTACACGCCTGTCCCGAAAAACACTGAAATGTACTCGCAACTGTACTGTTGTTATCGTAGTCTGCATGACGCTTTTGGCACATCGCAGTGGACTGGTAAACTGAATGATATTATGAAGAAGCTTATATCAATCAGAGAGTGCCAGAGAAAATGAACGGATCTAAACCTGTATTTAGGAAAGCAGGAAAATGACAATAGAGAATCTGAAAAAAATGGTATTGGATGCGAATCTGGAATTGGGCTGTTCCGGGCTTGTAAAGCTTACGTGGGGTAATGTCAGCGGCATAGACAGGGATAATGGCCTGATAGCGATAAAACCGAGCGGGATCCCGTATTCTGATATTAAGGTTGAACACATTGTTGTCTTGGATCTTGCCGGCAAAACTGTCGAAGGCAGGTATAAGCCGTCCGTTGATACCCCTACCCATCTTGTTCTTTATAATGCGTTTGCGGACATTGGCGGCATTACGCACACACATAGCACACATGCGACCATGTTTGCTCAGGCACGTCGAGAAATTATATGCATGGGCACAACGCACGCGGACCATTTCCTGGGGCCTGTACCCGTAACGCGCGTTCTGACGAAGGAAGAGGCGGCGGAAGCATACGAGGAAAACACGGGCCGTATAATTGTTGAGCGCTTTGACGGTAAACAGCCGACCGACACGCCGGCGGTTCTAGTGGCTGATCACGGCCCATTCGCCTGGGGCAAGGATGCCATGGATTCGGTGAAAATGAGCATAGCGCTTGAGATGGTTGCCGAGATGGCTTTTGGCACCATGCAAATCAACAGCGAAAAACAGTCCATACCCGGCTATATCCGCGATATACACCACGGGCGAAAGCACGGCCGCGGCGCCGCCTACGGCCAACAGACAGACCACTGATTGCACTGATATGGTAAATGTGTAATCTGTGCTGATGCGGCATTTTCAGCGAGCTTGACTGCTCAAATACCCGGGCCTATGATTTCCTGATTATGCATGAGGCAAATGATACGATAGCGGCAATCTCAACGGCTCCCGGCGAATGCGGAATATCAGTGGTGAGAGTTTCGGGTGATAAGGCGGTAGATACAGCCAGCAAAATTCTTTGTCTAAAAGGAGGAGATATATTCTCACAAACCGGCTGGACATTTCGTTACGGTCATGTCGTCAATTCTGCCGGTGAGCATATTGACGAGGTAATAGTTCTGGTATACAAGGCGCCTCACAGCTACACGCGCGAAGACATTGTTGAGATACAATGTCATGGCGGCCGCACATCCGCAAAAAGGATCCTCGAGACTCTTGTTCATGCGGGGGTTCGTGTGGCCGAGCCAGGCGAATTTACCAAGCGCGCTTTTCTTAACGGCCGCCTCGACTTAATTCAAGCCGAGGCCGTCATAGACCTGATCAAGGCCCGAACGGAACTCGCCGCACGCGCGGCCATGGAGCAACTGGACGGACGTCTAAGTGATTTGCTGACAAAGACTTACAATGACATAACCAGGGCTGCAGCCGTTATTGAAACCAGGCTTGATTTCAGTGAGGATGATTTAACCGAAGACTGTCGGGACGAGGCCGGAGCGCTTGTTACAACAGCGGTAGATGATATTGAGAAAATTTTAAAAAACTGGGAGGAAGGACGCATTATCAGGGAAGGTATTACGGCAGTCATAACGGGAAGACCCAATGCCGGAAAGTCGACTCTTCTCAACGCCCTGCTGGGAGTGAACAGGGCGATAGTGAACGAACAGCCGGGAACAACGCGGGACACCATAGAAGAGGACATGGTAATAGGCGGGATGCTTGTGCGGCTCATCGATACGGCCGGTCTGCGGCCGACGGATTGTTCGGTTGAGCGTGAGGGCGTCGAACGGGCGCGTGACTGGATGAGGCGTGCCGAACTCAACATTCACGTTATAGACGCTTCCATGGAACCTGATGCCGGTGAAATGGCATTAGTCAGCGGTCTGGACAGGGACAGGTTATTAATCATTCTCAACAAAGTCGATCTTGGCCGTAAAACAACAACGGGTGATCTCGACGGACTCGATGTTCTTGAAACATGCCTTTTAAAAGAAGACAGCGTGCGCGCCATGCGTGACCATGTCGAAAGAAAACTGATGAAACAGAAAGGCGGCGAACCTCACGCGCTCACAACGGCTCGTCAATACCAGGGAATCAAAGAGGCGCTCGAGGCCCTGCGAACACCGTTGGAAATTCTCTCGGCAGGAACAGAAGATGTATTAGTAGTTGCCGCGCAAGGACTTAGAGCGTCAGCTGAAAGCATAGGGAAAGTCATAGGAAGAGTTTATTCAGAAGATTTATTGGCTTCGATATTTGATGCCTTCTGTATCGGCAAGTGATGTGGGTTCGACAATGGGCAATAATAGCGAATATGACGTAATTGTAATAGGCGGAGGCCATGCCGGGTGTGAGGCGGCTCTGGCGTCTGCCCGGATGAACCGCCGGACAGTCCTGATCACGGCAGGTGTGCATTCCATAGCGGCAATGCCCTGCAACCCGGCGGTAGGCGGTATCGCTAAATCTCACCTTGTTCATGAACTGGATGCTCTGGGTGGCGAGATGGGCGTGAACGCTGATTTCACAGGGATCCAGTATCGAATGCTGAACACGCGTCGGGGACCAGCCGTTCAGGCCACAAGAATACAATGCGACAAGGAAGCATATTCCAGGCGTATGCGTGCGGTCTTGGAAAAAGAACCCGGTATCTCGATTGTAGATGATCTGGCAACAGAATTGATCATAGACAATGGGCGTATCCGCGCCGTTCAATTAAAGGCAGGCGACAGGATTTCAGGAAAAGCCGTGGTTCTTGCCGTCGGCACTGCTCTGGGGGGTCGGATATTTGTTGGAAAAAAACAGGTACGCGGCAGTGGCGCCGGACGGCCGTCGGCCGACGAGATGCAGAGATGTCTTGAGAAAGCCGGCTTTCGAATGAGACGATTGAAAACAGGAACACCGCCGAGGTTAAAGAAGGAAAGTGTGAGACTCGAGGAGATGACATGCCAGCCGGGGCTTGATCCGGCGCCTCTATTCTCGCGCAAGGCAAAAGAAAGCAGGGATATGTTCCACGTGGAACATATGGGAACGACGTTATGCCCATGGCTTCCTGGAAGCGATCAAATCCCGTGTTTTTTGACGCATACGACGGCTCAGACCCATGTGATAATCAGGGAGAATCTTGATAGGAGCGCGCTTTACGGAGGGGCTATAACGGGAACGGGTGTGCGATATTGTCCATCAATAGAGGATAAAGTTGTTCGATTCCGGGATAAGGAATCGCATCATATTTTTCTAGAACCGGAAGGACGTGATAGTCCCCTGCTCTATCCCAACGGCACGTCGAATAGTCTTCCGGAAGAAGTGCAGTTGGATTTCATCCGCTCGATTCCGGGACTGGAAAGGGCCGAGGTGGCCGAATGGGGTTATGCCATAGAGTATGAATCATGTGACCCCACTCAGCTCTGGCATACTTTGGAATCAAAGATCGTCGAGGGGCTTTATCTGGCAGGCCAGATAAACGGCACTACTGGATATGAGGAGGCGGCGGCACAGGGATTCATTGCCGGGGTGAACGCAGCCCGTGGCGTGGCCGGGCTTGTTCCGGTCATTATTCCGCGCGAAAAGGGTTATATTGGCGTAATGATAGATGATCTGGTAACAAAGGGCGTGGATGAACCATACCGAATGTTTACTTCCAGGGCTGAATACAGGCTTTGTTTGAGGCAGGAGAATGCCAGGTTCCGGCTTTTAGATTATGCGCGCGAAATAGGCATTGTGAAGGAATGCGATCTCGAAAACACATGCCGAGCGCAAACTCAGATTGAGGAAGAAATCGAGCGACTGAAAACGACGCGAACCCGGAACGGGACATTACGGGATATGCTTTGCCGTCACGGCATTGCCTATGAAGACTTGCCTGGGGCGCGCACGGATCTTGACGGGGAAATCACCGAGGAAGTGACGGTGCGGGTGCGATACGAAGGGTATATTGAACAGGAGCGCACCGCCGTCCAGAAAGCGCTGAAAAGGGAAGAAAGCCGCATACCGGCTGATATTGATTACACTGTCATGAAGGGTCTCAGATATGAAGCTCGTGAGAGGCTTCAGCGGGTAAGACCCCTGAGTATAGGCCAGGCCCTGCGGATCCCCGGCATTACGCCCGCCGATATGGTGATGCTGAGTGTTGAAATCCGCAAGCTATCGTAAGGCATTGTGGCGCAAAGCGTTACGCCTCTTTATACTCTCAGATTCTATACGTCGTGAATATTCAGATTGAATGAATCGGGTTCTAAATTGGCCTGTTGAAGGGCCTTTCTGTCGGCGAGAACGCAAATTGGGCTGTCTGCCGATAATGCTTGTGAGAGGAGCGTGGCGGCTTCCTGGAGTTGATCCGGTGTAACAGAAAGAAGAGATGTCCTGAAGGCTCTGTGAAGGTCCGGTGTTATGCCGGTGAGGTAGCGGTCGGTCGCGATGTACAGGGCGGACGATGGCCGTATTGGATGATCGATGTTCTTCATGGCGCCGATGACGGCCTGTGATACGGCGTCAGGTGAAGGATCAAGAATTGACGGGAGGATGGAAGCCAGACGGGTGAATGTTGACAAACTGCGGTTGATGGCGGGATCGCGGTAAGTGGAAAGATCAAAGGTGCCGTTAAGAATTGAATAACGGGCAGAACAGCCATATGCTCCGCCCTTTACTCTTATTTCGTTCCAGAGGTGGGTAAACGTAAGAATGTGGGCTAGAACGAGTAACGACGGAGCCAGTGGATGGTTCGCTGATATTGCCAGGGGTGTGGAACGCGCGCAGAAGCCCACTTTGGCGGGAATAGCCATTCCCTCGCGGGCCGTGGCATTGGGCTGAAAATCGTCTGACAAATGTGAGAGCGTCCCGGGGGATAAGTGGTTGACAAGATCATTCAGCCACGTTTGTGTCAGGTCATATTGAGGATCGTTCCCAAGAAAGCCGGCGTGAAGGCGTTCGCGTGCGAGCACATGTCTGTGAATCGCGGACAGCCTGGAAATTATATCGGTCTTGATGTCGGGGAACTTTGCCGCGAGCTGGCGCAGAAAACGCAAATGCGATATTCCTCCCAGCCGTTCCGTTATGGTTCCATTTCTGGTGAGATGACTTTGGGCCCGAAGAGCCGCGTAGGCATTTCCGCCTGCAACAAGATGGCTCTCGATGTGGACGAGTTCCTGGGAAATGATATTCTGCAGTCGAGCCGTATCGGAGAAATCACATTGCGTCAGCCGCAGGTTAACGATGTCGAGCATCTCGCGGAATCTGGAGGCCAGAGCGAATGACGAGACGGCAAAGAATGGCTGTATGCGGGAAGGATCAGCAAAGGCTCCTTTTGCCCAGACTGAAGATGAAACTCCACCGGTATTCAAGGCCTCGCGTTCGGCCATTTCGGCATAGTTATAGCCTCCGGCGCCCATCTTCATAATACAGGCGGTAAACAGGGGTAGATAATCGATCAATTCATCGGAAATGCCCTTTAAATCAAGCATAATGTTGATATGACACAGATCGTTGCTCCACATGTCGGCCCGGATGAAAGGACGTCCTGCGACGGTTGTTTCGGCGTACGACAGGGGAACGGGTTCAGGGGGTATATCAGACGGGATGAGTCTTGGCAAGGATGCCAGTGCCCGGGGGGAGTTGGGTTGGTTCTGGAGGTGGGTGAGACTGCAGGCTTCATTGGAAATGGAAGAGAGCTGATCACGGGTCATTGCCGCCTTGAGGTTTTCCATCCCGCGTTCAAAGTCGTCACTACTGCGTTTGCTGAGGCTGGGATCAGGAGTATAAATTTGCAGAATGCGATGATCATTCTGAACGATGAGGCGTGTCAAAACTTCTTCGAAGAACCTTTTATTTTTTTTGTGAGATTCGCGAAGCATCGCGAGGCACTCGGCCAATTTCAGTTGTGACAGGGGATCCTTCTCATCGTACACCCAGGCTCGATAGACACGGGACATGAGAGAGAGAGGGTAGCCGCCGCCTATGGCTCTGGACGCCAGCTCCAGTCTGTGAAGAGCGGCCTCAAGCTTTGAGGGATCCAGGCCGTTTTCGGCTGTTTTGCGGCATGTTTCCAGTATCAGATCATTTATCAGGCCGGCATGCTCCGGTTCGGTTCCCTTGAGACCAACGGTGAAAAAGGTATCGCGTTGGTCTGATGCATATCCGGAGCCGGTGAGTTCCTGTCCCAATCCGGAATCAATCAAAGCTTTGCGCAATGGACTTGCGGCATTGTCCAGGAGGTAATGGGACAGGATATCCATAGCGATAGTATCCCGGATCGCTGTTACCGGGTTGGTGAGGAAAGACAAGGTGACAGCCGTCTTATGATCGCGTTCTTCAGCGGGCCCAATGGGATAGGAAATTGTTTCACGGCGCGGTTGAGTCCAGCGCGGTTGTTCGGCTATGGTCGTGTTGATGTTGATTGTGTCGAAATTGGACAGATATGATGAGTCAAGAAAAGCCAGGTGTTCTCTTGTTGGAATATTTCCGCAGATAAAGATAAAGGCGTTTGAGGGATGATAATACCGTGCATGAAAGGCCTTGAATTGAGCGTAGGAAAGGGTTGGAATAAAATCGGGATGGCCGCCGGAATTAAGTCCGTAGGCGTTGTCAGGGAAGAGGTTACGAAGATTATCCTCGATGATCCCGTCAAGATCGGATAAAGCGCCTTTCATTTCATTGTACACCACGCCTTTGAGTGTAAGGCGGGAACTGATATTGCCCGGTTCGGTGAATTCGAAATGATGTCCCTCCTGTTTAAAATGTTCTTCAGTGATGAGCGGATGGAACACGGCATCGCAATAGACATCAGCGAGATTGAAGAAATCTTTTTTGTTCATGCTTGCGCATGGGTACACTGTTCTATCGGGATAAGTCATTGCGTTAAGGAACGTGGCCATACTTGTGCGGATGAGTTCGACGAACGGATCTTTTACGGGATACTTGGCAGAGCCGCAGAGCACGGTATGTTCGAGAATATGGGGCAAGCCGGTGTTGTCCGGAGGAGGCGTGCGGAAACCGATGGCCAGGAGATTTTCGGCATCATTGGAGTGCAAATGAATGAGGCGCGCTCCGCTTTTAAGGTGTTTGAGACGGTATGCGATGGAAATGATTTCGCTCACGGCCGTGATGTTTTCAACAAGAAATCCATGAAGCATATCTCCTTCTTTAAGAAGGACTTGAGGTAGTGTGGTATTCATATATGAGTGTCTCCAACTTCGTGTATAAGAGTTGTAAAGCTACTTGAAGAAAAGGTTAAAAGCAATTGTAATCGCATCGGGGAAATATGGCGGAGATAACTTGTATGGCTCCATGTGTTTAGGGTAATGTGTTTTTGATGTGAGAACAAAAGGAAGGAGATTTGAGAAATGAATCCAATGCTTGGCAACATATTTGCGAGGAGAAGTATTAGGGCATACAAGGAAGATGATATTCCGGACGAAATGATAAAGGATCTGCTGGAGGCGGCCATGGCCGCGCCTTCGGCGGTGGCGAAAGACCCGTGGCATTTCATTGTGATCCAGCAGAAGGCCGGGCTGGCAAAGATAGCTGATGGTCTGCCGAACGGGCAGATGTTGAGGCAGGCGGCTGTCGGGATAGTGGTCTGCGGGGATATTGACAAGGCGCACGGTCAGCTTGAATCGTATATGCTGCAGGACTGCAGTGCGGCCATTGAGAACATACTGCTGGCGGCAAGTCAGCTTGGGCTTGGCGCGTGTTGGCTTGGTATTCATCCCAAGGAGGAGCGGATTGATCATATGCGCAGGCTTTTTGATCTGCCCAGGAATATAATTCCCATTTCAGCTATTGCCGTAGGTTGGCCCGCTGAAAATAGTGAGCCGCGAACAAGGTATGACGAGAAGCTTGTGCACACGGAACGTTGGTAACCCGATGGGAAAAAGACAGGATTAACCTGATCAAGAGAATTTACCACGGAAAAAGAGGGAGAGTTTTACCATGAGGAACATGAAGAGCGTGAAGAGAGGAGGGAGAGTTTTTTGACAGGATTCACAGGATGGGACATGATCAGGATGTTTATGAAATCTGAACCAAAACGATAGTTTTGACTCCAGATTTCATAAACGGTGTCCGTGATGGAGAAGATTTGCATCCCAAGCCCCGGCATTGATCGACGATTCTTATTGCCTGAACATCAGAGATGGTCGTTAAATCTCAAGGGATTAAATAATCCCCTTGAGATTTAACGAATCCTGTTCTTAATCAATCCCGTCAATCCTGTTATCCTGTCAAAAATATTAACTTGGGTGCTAAAGAAACGGGAGGAAGGAATATGGCTGAAAACCTTGATGTTATTACGATTACAGCGACCGATGGATCAGTGAAGGCATCTATCGTTCCGGAACTTGGCGCGATCGTCAGTTCGCTTATTATGGGACGGACCAACGGCCCCGGCGAACTGCTTTTTCTGCACCCGTTTTTCTGGGATAGAGATACCGATAGAACGCGCGGAGGCCTGCCGTTTATCTTTCCGGTATGCGGCAGACTGGAGCGTGGCGGCCAGGCTGACGCTTATCTTTACGAGGGTCATATTTACAGAATGAGTATTCATGGTTTCAGCACGAGAATACCATGGAAACTCATCAACGACAGTAATTGCGAAAATAAACAGGAATTAATTCTTGAGTTAAGCGATACGGAAGAAACAAGGGCGCAATATCCGTTCCGATTCACGATCAGGCTCCGGTTTATAGCGGAGCCGGGTCTTTTCGTGATAGAGCAGGAGTATATCAACAATGGAGAAAAACCGATGCCGTATTACGCCGGGTTTCACCCTTATTTCCTTACTGCCCCCGCCGGTGCGGGCAAGGAAAAAGCTGTTCTGGACATGAATGCCGGCAGGCAAATGGTATATAATGAACGACTTACGGATCTGGTGGATATAAAAAAGGCACCGACACTGCCTTCGAGCATATGTGAAAAGGCGCTTAATGAGGCGCTTATTGAAGTTGCGGACAAGGAGACGCGGCTGAAGTTGTCTGACGGCACGACGATACACATGATTGCTGAAGGGGTTGAAGACAAGAATATGTTCCCTTACGTACAGCTTTACACGGTGGCGGAAGATCCTTTCTTCTGCGTGGAACCATGGATGGCTTTTCCGAACGCGTTGAACACTGTCGCGGGATCACGCTGGATTCAGCCGGGCGCCTCAGAGGAAGGCATTCTGAAGATCTGGACCACCGTCTGAGTTTTCTTCTTGCGTCGGATCTTGAGTATTGAGTCGTGAAGACGCGCGGGCAGGATGTTTATTTTTCAGGTACTCGAGAGAGTCCTTTATTCTTTCAACATTTTCCACGGCAATATGCAGTATGTTCGATTGATGCTGGTTCATATTGCCCAAAGTGTTTGATGTAAGGACATGGAGAGAGGATTGTATTGTAAGAAGCGGCTCGTAAATGTTGTCGATAATTTCGACGAGAGAGTCAAAAATGCCTTTTTTGCCTGATTTTTCGATGGTTTTTGATTTCGGGTCGGTTGGGTCGGCGCTTGGAATTGTGGATTCGTCCATAAGAAGGTTATCGACGAACAGGTCTATTTTCTCTTCCGTAACACTTACATCGTCCTTAACCTGTTGGTTTATTTCCTGGACCGTGGTGATGACTTTATTGATATTTGCATTTTTTATTCCGGCGTCTGTATTTTTATCGTCTACTTCGTTTTCCATCTGAGTCAGAAGCACATCAAGGTGTCCAAGAGCGTCGAGTACTTTATTGAGCCCGAAATCAAAACCGCCTGTTCCAGCGCCTCCGAGTCCGATGTCGATACCGAGACTGTCCCCGGCGCCCTTGCCGTCCTGCAAAGGCTGATCGCCCGAACCGTCCAAAAGTCCTTCGCCCTTCCCGGCTCCACGGCCCTTGCCCCCGTTCCCGTCCCCGCCCTGTCCTCGTCTTCCTGTTTCGCCGTGTTTACTTTTTATCACGAGGTCACGCCAGCCTTCCGGGCTGAGTCCTTTACTCAGCAGTTTCTGCTGGAGATCGTTAAGGTTCCTGATTCCCATGGAATTTACGAGTTTCAGCATTTGTTTTTCGGTTCGTTCGCTGGCTTTTTGTTTTGTAATGAAATCATCGGAAACGGAATCTATTTTGAGCTCGTCGGTTATTTCCGTCCGCGCCTCGGTAACATTCTTGAAATCTTCTTCGGTCCATTCTTCGGACATTTCCCGCATGCGGTTAAGTATTTCCTCTTCGACAAGGAGCAGGTTTCGCGTAATCCGTTTCTGGCCTGTTTTTGTTTTAGCGGATTTATCGTTCATGAGGCTTCGATAAGTTCGTTTGAGTGATCCGACGACGAAATCAACAAGGCTTTCGCCGTTCTCGATAGGGGTGGATGCTTTTTTTACTTCTGCCGCCTTAATGATCAGTTCGGCCATTTTTTGTGCATCGGTAGCGATATCCTGAATCTCTTTGGCCGCCTCTTCTTCGGAAAGTGATATATCGCCTTTCAGGAAGGCGAGAATATTTCCTTCAATGGTTTCCTTTTCATTGGTATCGCCAGACGCAGACGTTGAGCCGGGCTGGATTTCGTCTTTATAGACAATAGTCTCTTCCTCTGTTATCTCACGGAAGATAAGTGTTTTAGCCTCGATATGCTTCAAATCGAAATCGGCAAGGAGTTTTTGAAAACCGCCAAGCTGTTTAATCTCGAATGGTGTCGCGCCCAGAATTTCAATGAGTTTGATGAAGTCGTTATCCGACAAGCCTTTAAGCAGAGAAAAATTATGTATTTCAAGATCCGTCAGGTGTTGAGCCAGGATCTTTATGGCCGCTGTTTTTTTCTCGATAGTCATGCCGTTTAACAGCAGAGCGCCGTCAAAAATGCGGAAGGCGATTTCTTCGTATTCATCAAGTATCTTGATCGCTAACGAGGCGCATTCTATCGTGGCATCGTGAGCATCTGAGTTAGACAGCCAGTAATGATGTAGCGTATTGTTAACGAGGGTTGCCATTGCCTGGATCAGCTTATCGGCGTCCGCAAGGTTGATTTTCCGGGCATCGTCGTGTTTTGCTCTTTTGTCGGGAGCGGAAGCATGTCTGTTCATAGATTTTTGTCGGGTTTAAGTTTAATTATGGCTCTTTAAATAAGTGTTTCTCGGAATCCGGAAGTTGTTCGAATTCCTTTCTGCAGATCATGACCAGCTCGTCTTTCGCTATGCCTCTGATTGATATTCTTTTAAGCATGAATTCAGCCTGCCATGTATCGCTGAAACAATCTCTGGGATCGAACCCTTTCCTCGCGAACGCGAATGAAAGCTGACTGACCTTCTGTAGGCGGGCCGCTTCATTGATGCAGGGCCCTACAAAATCCTTGCCGCCTCCTATCACGGTGACTTCGCCCCTGGCAATACCACAGCGCAGTTTGGGCGGTGCGTCAACGAAATCGTGTTTAACATCGGGCAGAAAATTAGCCGTATAGCCGGAGCAGACTTTATAAAGGTTGATGACTATATTGCCCAGAGATGCCGGTCCAAGCCCTTTTGTGTCCCACAGGAACATTATACCGTCGCCCAGAAACTTTGTAAAAAACGGGAATTTACCCCAAAGGATTACTTTATCCTGGTGGTATTCCTTTGTGAAATTTGTCGCTATTTCCTCGAATAACCAGTTTAACATCTGGTCCAGATATTTCGGGACGACGAGATGTGGATCAATTTGACTGCAGAACGAAGTGAATTCTTCAAGATCATATATCGCGGCGAGAACATCCATATGGTCGCCGCGTTTTGATATATCGCCCAATCCGAGTGTGCTGACGTTGAATGTACGAAACATGGCCGGACTGAGATAAAGGTGTTTATGATGACCGACATCAGTAACGTCGTAATTTATTTTTATGAGGCCCATGATAGTTCCTCGTTCTGTTGTGTCATGCTTCCATTGTTACGTCAAAACAGAATATTAATATATTCGGCCGCAAGGACAATGTCGAGACTCAAAAGGTTTGTTTGGAAGCATTTTTACGCTATTTTTAATGAAAAGCTTTCTATTCGTCTTGATAAGGCAATGTGAATGGATAAAGATATTGGACTGAGTTTCCCGGTTCGTTTTTGGAAAAATGAAAGAAGGAGATGCAATGGCAGACAATGGCATGAAAAAACGGGAAAGAGTTTACGTTGATAAGATCGCTAAACAGATCAAAGAAATAGAAAATTGTGTGTGGTCTGATCACGTTACGATAGATGATGTTGCGGCAATTGAAACGATGGAACATTTATCGTTCGAAAAGGCCAAACAGTTGTCATACAAGCCCGTGAAGGATGGGTGGACATGGGGCAAGCCGTGGAGCAGTGCCTGGTTCCGATTACGCATTCGTGTGCCGGCCTCGTTCAAGGGTGAAAAGATATCTCTTTTGTTTGAAAATGGAACTGGCGAGTCTTTGATATTTCGCGATGGTGAGCCGGTTCAAGGCTTGAGCTGGAGCCGCAGGGATTATATTCTTTTCGACAGGGCTGTTGGCAATGAGCGTGTTGAGTTGTTTATTGAGGCGGCGGCATCCGAATCGTTTGGCGGGTTCAAGAGACAGATCATGCGCGCGCCGAAGCTGGCCGTATTTAACGAGGATATATGGAAAGCTTATTGGGATGTAAAGACGTTGTTCGACATGGTGGATCCGGCAGACCGTAGTGTAGGCTGGCCCACGAATATATCAGTTAGAACTCTTCCTTTCGATGATACGCGGCGTGCCCGTATAATCTTCGGCCTTAACAAGGCGACTGACAATTTTGATTACAGAACCGCAGATAGAAGCGTCCGGTGCGCGTCGGCAAGGAAGGTGTCGAAGACGGTAAATCCGCTTCATTCTTGCAGAGCCAATGTTTCGGAACAAACCATTGCCTGCATGGGTCATGCTCATATAGATGTCGCCTGGCTCTGGCCGCTTTCTGAGACGATGCGTAAATGCGGGCGCACATTTTCCAACGCTTTGGAATTAATGAAGAGGTACCCCGAATACATATTCTGTCAGAGCCAGCCGCATCTGTACGAATTTACGCGCGACAAGTACCCCGGATTGTACAAGCGTATAAAACAGAAAGTTAAACAGGGGAAATGGGTTCCCGCCGGCTGTACTTGGGTTGAAATGGACTGCAATGTTGTCAGCGGCGAAAGTCTTGTGCGCCAGGTGTTGTTCGGCACAAGATTCTTTGAGCGGGAATTCAATCATAAACCGGTATGTCTATGGATTCCGGACGTGTTTGGCTATTCCGCCTCGATCCCGCAGATACTGAAACGCAGTGGAATAAAATATTTTCTTACACAAAAGATTTCATGGAACCAGTTCACGGATTTCCCATACCATTCATTCTACTGGGAAGGTATAGACGGGAGCAGGACACTGTCGCACTTTGTGCCTGCCCGTACCTATAATTCTGAACTGGCCGCGTTTGAGATGATGTTTGGCGCGCGCGCGTACAGGGAAAAGGATCGCAGTAATATTCAGGCCATTCTTTACGGGCATGGAGACGGCGGCGGCGGACCCACAACCGCTCATATGGAACGTATGCTTCGTTATCGGGATCTTGAGGGTATGCCCAGGTTGAACCCCATGTCGCCGGGAAAGTTTTTTAAACGGCTCGAAAAGGAGTCCGCTGATCTGCCTGAATGGATAGGTGAACTTTACCTGGAATGTCACAGGGGTACATATACCACGCGAGCCAGAAACAAACGTTCAAACCGTAAAGCGGAATATCTTCTCCGCGACGCGGAAATGCTTTCGGTGCTGAACATTGGATTGGACGCTGAACAGGAACAGAAGAAACTCAATGAAGCGTGGAAACTTATATTACTGAATCAGTTTCATGACATTATTCCAGGCAGTTCAATAGATGAAGTATACAAAGATTCCGAGCGTGACTATCAAAAGGTGTTCAAGATTGTTGAAGCAATAAGAGATAAGGGCATGGCGCGATTAGCGGGTACGGTGGACGTATCAGGCTCAGGAAAGCCGGTTGTGGCTTTTAACACGCTTCCATGGGAAAGACAGGATGTCATAGAGGTGGCTGTTAAAGGGTTGCGTAAGGACAAAAGTTATGTCGCGGTTGACGGAACGGGAGCGGAAACACCTGTCCAGCCGGGTTTTGATGGCAAAGCAAGGTTCAAGGCTGAGTTGCCGTCGGTAGGCTACAGCGTGTTCAACATACGGCCATCGGTCGTGAAAAAACCTGTTATCAAGGCTGATAAACGTGTGATGGAAAACGGGCATGTACGGGTGCTTTTCGATAAAAAAGGCCGTATTACCCGCATATATGATCTATTGGAAAAGAGGGACGTAACCGAGCCGGGTACAATCGCGAACAGATTGCTCCTGTTCGAAGACAAGACGGTTTCTTGCGGCGAAGCATGGGATATAGAAATTTTTTATAATGACAGACTTATGGAATCGGACGGTAAGCTGGTTTCAATGGAAGTGATTGAACGCGGACCGGTACGGTCTGTCGTGCGCATCAAGCGAGCGGTCAGCAAATCGCTTATTACTCAGGACGTTATACTCACTGCCGGTTCAGCGCGCATTGATTTTTCAACAAGCGTAGATTGGGGTGATGAGAAGGACGTCATGCTGAAAGTGGCGTTTCCGGTTAATATACATTCAGAGACTGCCAGGTACGAAATTCAGTTTGGCAATGTACAGAGACCGACGCACTGGAACACGCCTCATGATTTTGCCAAGTTCGAAGTGCCGGGCCAAAAATGGGCTGACTTATCTGAAGGCGCTTATGGCGTAGCCATGCTTAATGACTGCAAATATGGGTATGATATAAAAGGAAACGTAATGCGATTAACATTGCTTCGCGCGTCCCGGAGTCCGGGTAAAAACGTTGATACTGGTCAGAAGCATCTGTTCACGTATTCACTTCTACCCCATGTTGGAGATTACAGGAACGGTGTGGTGAGATCAGGTTACGAACTGAATGTGCCTGTATTGACTGTGGAGCCAAAGCGATCGAAACACAAAACCGGTCGGAGCGGAAGTTTCTTTTCGGTTACGGGCGATAATGTGATCATAGAAACGATTAAAAAAGCTGAAGACGATGATGGTATTATTGTTCGCATGTATGAGGCGCATGGTTCTCGCGGGCGCTGTACGCTGAACACGGCTTTGCCGGTTAAAAAAGCGTTTGAGACGGATCTAATGGAAAAGCCGGAAAAACAGCTGAAATTACGCGCGGGAAAGATGGCTCTTGAATTTAAGCCGTTTCAGATCAGGACAATAAAGTTAATAATATAAGCAGGATGACGTTTATAAACTTGTTGTCAGTTAGCCCGTTTATTTCACGAGTTCAGGCCCATCAAGGCCAAGGCATTGAGGACGAAGCTGTATGAATATACCGCGAATCCTCAATAACGCCGGCCTTGGCAGGCATGGGCTCGCCTCCGGTGAAGAATTGCATGCCTCTTTTCTTTTCTGGAATCATATTACAAACTATATTTGCCAAATAATCTTCAACTACTGCACAAAGCCATTGTTTTACAATGTCTTATCACACACGCATGCAATTCTTCATGAAATATGCGGGTTAGAGGTTTTGCTGTTTTGTCCCGCAGAATGTTTAAACACGATATCACCGAATTGCACGCCTAAATTATGTGCTACCATGTCGCATTTGGCTTTCAACAGGAAATAAATATTTTCAGGACGTTCATTACATGTTTCAAAATTGCCGTGGCCTTTGCCTATTATGATATCGGCAGTTTCGAAGGCCTGACGAAATTCCGGGGAAACCCTGTTCCAGTTTATTCCGATATCGCTGGATCCGGTTTCTATTACGGGCGCTAGTTTTGTCATTCCAGAGATTTCAGCGTCAATAATGGTGGCATCATTGATGATCGGACCTGACTTCACGACGAACGTCACGGATGCGCCTATTTTAATAATATGTTCGACGAGAATGGTGTCGAACACTATTTCACCCGCGTTGTCGCCCAGATAAAGCACGTTTTTATGTCTGCGAAGCTCGGTCCTGAAATCTTCGATAGCGTTTATGGTAAAAGGCTGGTCCATAATTCGAACTATGTCTTTTTCCATATCGAATTCATGACCGATTCCCAGATCGATTATGTTTCCGGCGGCGGCGACATGGAGTGCTGCGTCAAGCGGGTCGGCCGCATTGTGCACGCGGTTAGTCAAGTCAGGCAGTAAAGAAAGCGCAAGCCTGTTGGTTTCGGTTTTTATATTTTCGTAAGGATCCGCGATGCCGGTGATTTCCGTTATAATTTCGTATACCGGCTGAGAAAGTGCAGCGGGTGTTTTATTGAGAGAAAGTGTATCAGCGACCCTGTGCGCCAGAGAACGCATGACCTTGGTCTGGGTTTCGGTGCTGTCTGTGAGTATTCTTATTGTATTAAGGGCCTGTTTAAACATACAGGCGATGCAGTCTGGCTGGGCTTTCATGACGCTTAGTTATTCAGAAAAGTACTTATGAGTCAAGAACGGCGGGAAAAGAATTGTTTTGCCTTTATCAGTTAACGGTCTGTAATATCGGGCATGTTATGAAGACAAATGGTAGCAGGAGCTAGTGCGATGGAAACATGTGATAACTATGGATTTAAAGAAGCTTTTCTGCAAGGCAGGTCACTTCTGACTTTGAACGACCTTTCGGACAAGGAAATGATGGATCTTCTGGATCTGGCGATTGGTCTTAAGAAGAAGAAGCAGATGAAAGCAAAGGGCAGTCTGCTTTGTGGACGCAACATAGCGCTTATTTTTGAAAAGATGTCTACAAGAACCAGATGTGCAACGACTGTTGCCGTGGCTGATGAAGGCGGCAATGCGGAATATCTGTCCGCAAACGAAATACATATCGGGAAGAAGGAATCAGTTGCTGATACTGCCCGGGTGCTTGGCCGGATGTTCGACGGGATACTTTTCCGGGGTTACAAGCAGGATACTGTAAAACAGATGGCTCAATATTCCGGAGTGCCGGTTTGGAACGGGCTTACTGATGAAGCTCATCCGACGCAGGCTTTGGCTGATCTGATGACAATAAAGGAGCATTTCGGCAGGTTAAAGGGGTTAAAGGCAGTTTATGTTGGTGATGGCAGAAACAACGTGGCCATGTCACTGATGCTGGGATGCGCGAAGGCTGGAATGCATTTTGTTGATTGCACGCCGCCGGAACTTTATCCAGCTTCTGAAGATATAAAAGACGTACAGAAAAAGGCTTCTGAAAATGGCGGCAGTGTCGTTGTTGACAGCGATATTTCAACTGCTGTTGCAGGTGCCAATGTGATTTGTACGGATGTATGGTTTTCAATGGGCGAGGAATCGAAACAGGCGCAGAGAATAAAGCTTTTGCGGCCTTATCAGGTGGACATGAACCTGATTAAGCAGACGGGCAACATGGAAAACGGCAATCTGATTTTTCTTCATTGTTTACCTGCATTCCATGATAATAAAACAGAAGTGACCAGGGATACGGGCGCGCTGGAGGTGACGGATGAAGTGTTTCAAGCACCTTTTTCAAGGGCTTTTGATGAAGCTGAGAACAGAATGCATACAATAAAGGCTTTACTTGCAGCGGTCCTGGGTTCGTAGATAAGCTGTGATTGCTCTGCGGGCTGGTTGGTCTTTTGCGTCATGATAATGGGAGAATGGCAATGCGGCTGAAAGAAATTTCATGGGAAAAGTTTGAACGGCTCGATATGACGGAAAAGGCGGAATGTTTCATGGAAAACGGTCGGCCTGTCCATCTGTTATTAGCCCAGCAGTTTGATCGCAGATATCTTGATGAGCTGGGCAGTCTCGCGACGAGAATCCGTTTCATTGCCAAGAAGGAAGAAGGAGCAAAATTTCTACAAGGGCTGCTTTCGCATAGGCATGCGATGTTATATTTTACCCAGCCGAGTACGAGAACGTTCCTGTCTTTCTTATCTGCTTGTCAAATTCTGGGAATGAATGTCGGTAATGTGCGTGATACAGCTACATCAAGTGAGTTCAAGGGTGAATCGCAGGAAGATTCGGTACGCACGTTCAGTTCATATTTTGATATGATAATAATGCGGTCGAAGGAATCGGGGCTGGCTACGAGGATGGCATGGGTGTTATCGAACTCCGAACGACCTATTCCGATAATCAACGCTGGTTCTGGAAAAGATCAGCATCCCACGCAGGCATTATTAGATATTTATACACTTCAGCGGAGTTTTGAAAAAAGAGGGGGTATAGACGGGAAACGGGTTCTTTTTGTGGGTGATCTGGCGCGTGGACGCACCGTGCGGTCTTTATCCATTCTGTTAGCCAAGTATAACGATGTGGAGCAGTGTTTTGTTGCACCTGCTAAACTGCAGATAGGACAGGATATTCAGGATCAGCTCCGGGAACATGGCGTGAAGTATGAGTTGAGCGATGATTTTACCGGTCAGATACCGGCAATGGACGCTGTTTACATGACTCGTGTTCAGGATGAATGGGACATAAATCAAGGCGAAAGCGCGCGGATAGACATTTCGAAATATTCAATAGGTCCTGAACAGATGGCACTCATGAAAAAAGATGCGATTATCATGCATCCTTTGCCAAGGCGCAGTGAGATCTCACCCGAAATTGATCATGATCCGCGTGCGGTATATTGGCGGCAAATGAGGAACGGCATGTGGATCAGGGCGGCACTTATTGCCCAGATGTTTGGATGTGAGAAGAAAATAAATAATTATGCCGAAAAACACCTCTGAGTTAATATCATGTTTTTTGTCGTGCATGCTCGCCTGTTCATGTTTGAGCCTGACGTCATGCTCTACCATTCCCGCCAGAGAGTGGGATATAGGTTTCCTTTCATGTGCCGATATTGACCCAACTGGCGCAGAACGAGTTCGCGCGCTGGGTCCTTTTGTTGAAAGACAGAAAGATGATGCGGGCATGGTGTTTACTGCCGTGCGGCCGTTTTATAGCTCTACGACTGAACCTGCCAGGGATCGTTCACTTCAGGAGTTTCTCTGGCCTGTTGGAATGATCAAACAGTATCGCGGAGAAACTTACTGGCGCTTTCTGTCGGCGTTTGGTCATGATTTCGATAATGCTGATCCGGAATCCAGAAAACGCTTCATTGTTTTTCCCGTTTTGTACACTGGACGGGATAAGGAAGGCTCGAAATATTTTGCAGTGTTTCCAATTGGCGGCAAGATTCATGAATTTCTGGGGCGGGACAAGATAAACTTCGCGCTTTTTCCGCTTTACACGCATAGTTCCGTTGATGACGTGGAAACATATGATGTGATTTGGCCCTTAATATCGTGGTCAAAAGGAGAAGATGTATCACGGTTCAGATTGTTCCCGCTTTATGGGCAGTCGTTTAATCGGAACAGGTGGACCAAAAGATTTGTTTTATGGCCCTTGTGGAGTTCTGTCCGGTATCAATATCCCGATCAGCAGGGCGGTGGTTTTGTCTTATTTCCTCTATATGGCCAGGCAAAAGCTGGTGAGAACAGGTCGTGGACTTTTTTGCCGCCTCTTTTCAAACTTGGTTACGGCAAGGAAAGCATGGAGTTGAATTGTCCGTGGCCGTTATTTCAATATAGATCAGGGGATCCCGCCAAGTTGTACATATGGCCCTTGTGGGGCCGCAAGACAGTCGGCCAGGTTAAATCTTCATTCGCGCTATGGCCGATAATAAATACTGAGGAAATAACGCGTAACGAGTCGGTGTTAAAAAGATTTAATATCCTGCCTTTGGTTTATCATGAGAAAATGTTGATTAAGGATGACAGCAATGAATCTGCCGAGGACAGGGTTGGCGAGAGATATTTCAAATTTTGGCCTCTTTTGTCTTACGAGCGCAGGGAAGCCGATGCGCGGTTCAGAATGCTCGCGCTTTGGCCGCTTAAACGTACGCCCGCCGTTGAACGCAACCTGGCACCCATATGGAGTTTATATTCACATGAAAGAACGGGCGAAGTTGTTGAAGATGAGGTTCTATGGGGCTTGTTTCATCGGCGCTCGGATGGCGCTGAAGGAGGTCATATTTCACTATTCCCCCTGTTTTCATCCGAAAAAACAACGGATGGCGATGGGAGCAGAGAATGGAACATTTTGATGGGATTGATTGGTTGTAAAACCAAGGGTTTGCAAAGAACGTATAAGATATTATACGTTATCAAGATTCATTGCGGGGATAAAAAGGATGATAACTAGAGAACCAGAATATTTTCCGCCTTCCTCCGGCTTATTGGGCCGGGTTGGAAGGATGATACTGTTTTACTGCAGGGCTGTTGGGCAAGGCACTATTCTGCTGATGCATTCTATTGCGAATCTCGCGCATGTCTTTTCGCCGCGTTCAAGGCGCGAAACGATTGTGCAAATGTATGTGTATGGAATAAAGAGTCTTGGTGTGATTACGGTTGTTGCTGTTTTTACCGGCATGATACTGGCCTTGAACACCGGGATTGCGCTTCGTGAGTATAATAAGGAGGCGCATGTTGGTGTGGCGGTGCTTGTTTCGATGTTAAGGGAGATGGGGCCGTTTATGACAGGGCTGATTTTAGCGGCATGTGTGGGGTCGGCTATGGCCGCGCAGCTGGGCACAATGGTAGTTTCAGAAGAAATTGCCGCTCTTGAAATAATGTCCATTGATCCAGTGCGGTTTCTTGTAATGCCGCGCTTGGTGGCAATGAGCATTATGACGCCGCTGCTGTCTTTTTATACCTGTGTTATGGGCGTTGTTGGAGGCGGGGTGGTCGCTTATTGTTTGCTGGGTGTATCGTGGGATGTTTACATAGACAATGCATTACGGTTCGGCAAGGTGAAAGACCTGTATGTCGGCCAGCTTAAAGCGGTTATCTTTGGTATAATTATAACAATTGTATCGTGTTATGAAGGTTTCGCAGCTACCCATGGCGCGATAGGCGTGGGGGCCGCGACAAGAAAAGCTGTAATCGTTTCGTTCCTGACGATTCTTGTTGCCGGTTTATTGCTTACGGGATTGTTTTATTACTGATGATGTATGCTAGCGTGCATTCTTCATGAATAATGTGCGCCAGGGGCGGCGGATTGATTTCGCGTGGAGATACAATGATAAAGTTGGAAAAAGTTTCAAAATCGTTTGGCAGTAGCGTGGTTCTCGATAACGTAAGCTTTGAAGTGCAGGCTGGAGAAGTCTTTGTTATTGTTGGCCCGTCCGGGGCGGGCAAGAGTGTTACATTGAAACATATGGTTCGATTCATGACGCCGGATGACGGAGACGTTTTTGTTGACGGCGTTCTAATCAGTAGCGCGGTAGGACAGGAACTCGAAAGAGTGCGTGAAAAGTTCGGGTATCTTTTCCAGGGTGGTGCGCTTATTGCGTGGCTTACGGTGATGGAGAACGTCGCCCTGCCGTTGCGTGAAAAAACACGTATGAGTGACGAGGAGATCAGGAAGAAGGCGCGGCATATGCTTGAACTGGTAGGACTTGGGGAGGATGGAGAAAAAAAGCCCTCTGAGATTTCAGGCGGTATGCAGAAAAGAGCCGGGCTTGCGCGCGCTATTGTAAGGAATCCCGAAATAGTGCTTTATGACGAACCTACTTCCGGACTTGATCCCGTGACAGCCCGGACAATAGACGCGTTAATCAGCAGGATGAACAAAGAGCTGGGTATTACGAGCGTTGTGGTAACGCATGATCTTCACAGTGCTTTGTCGATAGGGTCGAGGATAGCGATGCTGCAGGACGGCAAGATTGTTCATATATCGACACCGGACGAGTTTATTAAATCCACAAATCCAGGTGTCAGAAGTTTTCTTGAGGCTCAGTTCATAACTAAGCAAGGTGTATGGGAAAGGAAATCGAGATGAAAAAAGATTGGATGGCCAGAGAGCTTACCATGGAAGTGATAGTTGGCGTTTTCATGGTTATGATATTGCTTGGACTCGTGTATTTCACCTTTATATTATCGGGTGAAATGTGGGGAAAGAAACATTATCAGATGGAGATTGTTTTCAATGATGTCATGGGTCTGAGGGAAAAGGACAGCGTTGTTGTTCGGGGCATGCCCATTGGACAGATTGAAAATCTTTCTCTGCAGGCAGATGGCGTGCATATCATGATTACGGTCGAGAAAGTGTTGAAGATGAAGGCGGATTATAAGATTACGGTTGTGGCAACGTCCATACTGGGCGGGCGTTATCTTCAGATTTATGAGGGATCTGATGATTTGCCTGTGCTGGAAAACATGAAACTGTTTATTGGCGAAGAGCCGTATGATCTGATGGCAGATGCCGCCCAATTGGTGAATGCCGCAAAGGAAGGATTTACCGATGAAGATGGAATAATAGCGAATCTCAGGGAAGCAACAGCTCAGATTAAAGATACTACCACTCGATTGAACGCCGGCGAAGGGGTGTTGGGCAAGCTGTTGTCGAAAGACGGAGCGTTATATGATGATCTTGCCGAATCCGTTAAGGCCTTAAAGGAGATAACCGCAAAGATAGAACGCGGCGAAGGCATGCTGGGGAAGCTGGTTAACGATGAGGAGTTATATAATGAGGTTAAGAGTGTGGTAAATGAGGCTCGCGCGACACTTGATGATTTTCGTGAGACCTCGCCTGTAATTTCGTTTACCAGTATCTTTTTTGGCGCTTTTTGATCCTCGATCCTCGAGTACCCGGAGGAAAGAGGGAGATTCAAACAGGACACATGTTAACCACCCCATCGCTATCGGGATCGGGTTCGCTCATTGTGCTTTGATACCGATCCCGATTTCGATGGTCCGAACAACTTCTCAATGGACATTGTTGATTTAATTTCGGAAAAACTCTTTCCAAATTAAATCAACTCTCTTCTCCGAATCTCCGTGCTCTCTGTGGTAAAAACTCTCTCTTCTTATCTCTGCCTGCCCGCATTGCCTGCGGCTTCAGGCGCTGCAGGCGGCATGTTTTACGAGCGGTAATTGGGCGCTTCTTTCATGATCTTAACATCATGCGGATGAGATTCCTGCAGGCCTGCCAGTGATACCCTGATAAAACGGCCGCTTGCCTGAAGTTCAGGTATTGTTCTGCATCCGCAATATCCCATGGAAGATTTCAATCCGCCGCAGTATTGTGTCATAACCTTTTTTACCGTTCCGGAATATGGCACAATTCCTTCAATACCCTGGGGAACTAGATCATCTTCTGAAACCGCGCTTTGCGCGTATCGTTCACGACTGCCTGCGCCCTTCTGCATAGCCGCCAGACTGCCCATACCGCGATAGACTACATATTGACGGCCTTGATGGATTATCTTTTCGCCGGGACTTTCTTCGGTGCCGGCGAGTATTGAACCCAGCATTACCGAGTCTGCGCCGGCGACGATTGCCTTGGGTACATCGCCCGAATGTCTTATTCCGCCGTCAGCGATGACAGGAATAGAGTTTTCAAGCGCCTTGGCACATTCATAGACTGCGCTTACTTGCGGCACACCAACGCCACAGACGACGCGGGTTGTACAGATTGAACCGGGTCCAATCCCTACTTTCACGGCATGGACTCCGGCATCGCGAAGAGCCAGAGCGGCTTCTTTTGTGCCTATATTACCGGCAATAATATCAATATCCGGGTAATGTTTTGCCAGCCAATGAACCATATCTATGATTCCCTTAGAGTGGCCGTGGGCGGTGTCTATGACAATCACATCTATATCCGCTTCGGCCAGATGTTCAATGCGTTCATGATCATTCGGTCCGACGGCTGCACCGACACGAAGCCGGTATTTTAAATCGCGGTTATACATTGGTTGAACATTTTCAACTAGAGTGCGCACATCGGTAAAGCTATAAAGACCGATAAGCTTTCCTTTGTCGATCAGCGGCAGTTTACCGATCTTATTCTGCATCATGATTTCATAAGCGTCCTGCAGGCTGGTGTCGGGCGGGGCTGTAACCACTTTGATGGTCATTATGTTCGCCACCTTCGCGTTTTTATCGCGTGAGAATTTAATGTCAGTCGAGGTAAGAATGCCCACCAGATTATCCTGTTCATTCAGAATAGGGAAGCCGCTGAAGGTGTAGCCCTTGTCTTCTTTCCGGTCCTGAACTTTCTGCAGGGTATCGGTCGATCGGAAAACAATTGGATCTCTAATCAAGCCATGTAGATGATGTTTAACAACAGCCACGTGAGATTTTTGTTCATGGATTGAAAGATTTTTGTGTATAATTCCGATACCGCCCAGTAATGCCATGGCAGTAGACATTCTGGCTTCCGACACCGTATCCATTGCGGCGCTCACAAAAGGCATATTAAGGTTAATGCGTGTTGTAAGCCGTGTTGCAATGTTCGCTTCATCAGGGAGAAAGTCGGCGTATTGAGTCAAAAGCGATACGTCGTCGAATGTGAGCCCTTCATAGGGAAACTGTTCCATGAAGGATTTCAAGTTTTTGTTTTTAGTCATGGCATTACTCCTTAACAGGCGTGTATCACCTGTTGCCAAATGGTTTTTAATGAAGATTGCGCGGTCAGGCAAGAAAAAAATAAGAAAATATGGCCTGATGTTTGCGTCAAGCGCCTGCAGGATGTGGAGGTCGTCGATCCTTTCAGAGTTTCCGGCACTGCCGCAGGAAGAATTCGGAGGACCACAGAGACAGAGACGGCAGTTCGCTGGGTTTAAGAAATCGTCGCACGTCTTCTCTCGCCTGGTTCCAGTCAAGCATTCCGATTTTAACACCGAGTTGCGTCACGCACCATGCGTTGTCGGTTTTCGGCTTTGTTCCTGCCCAGGGGCCCTGCTGGTCAAGCGCGGCAGAGAGCAACGTGTAGTTGATTGATGTGTGTCGTGCTGTGTACCAGATAAAATCGTACCAGTCCCGACCCTTCAGGTAGTCGCGACAGAGTAGCGCGTGGATCTTGCCTGCGAAGAGGCTGGGGAGATCGAAAACGCGCACCGCCGACGGGAACGGATAGTCCAACACGGGCATCTCGTAGGAGGCGCCGGCCGGCGGGTTGGTATCCACTTCAAGTTTCACGCGCAGTTTCCGCATCGGGCCGGTTCCCGGACGGTAATTCAAGCGCAGCAGCTGGCCGACGGAGTCGTCCTTGAGGAAGACTTGCTGCATGGTCTGCCCAGCTTTTGAACGGTCATCGATTTCCAGGTCATATCCATAGGCGACCAACTCGGTGCGGACCTGATCGAGATATCGCGCAAGCGTGAATGAAGCATCATGTTCCCGAAGCGCAAAATCCATGTCTTCGGAAAACCGGTTGAGGCTATGGAAGATACGCAGGCAGGTGCCACCATGAAATCCGGCACGGCCAAACAAGTCCGTTCGGCCAAGCCCGGCCAGAATGATTTCCTGAGTAATCTCGCGCAGTGCCTGCTCTTCCTCGAGAGCGGACGCACACCCATACGACTCCAGTCGCTCCTGGATGATTTCAACACTCATAGTCTCAAATCCTTTCTGAGTCCCTTCAGGAATCGACACACACGGCCGGATCTGTATACCGGTGCCAGGCGGTCGAACTCTTCAACCGTCAACGTTTTCAGTTCGGTTTCCTCAATGCGGAGACTCGCCACGATGGAGTCAGCGGAGTCCAAGTCGCAAGAGTGGGCATAGACGTAGTCGGCCAGCGCCTTGAGCGGGCTCGCCAGAAAGAAACTGCCACGACCTTCCAGGGACCGTCTTCTTACCCCTGCAAAAAATTCCCGCTGTGGGATGCGTGTAAAGCTGAACAATCCCATCGGTGTCTCGAAGGTACGAGATCGTTCGATTGATGCGCTGGTGACAGCATACACCGCTTCAGGGATCCACCCGTAATGAGCAAGAGCCGATTCGAGGCTGATGTAGCTTGGGCCATGGATCCGTTGGGCAAGTTCAAATTCGTGAATCCGGCTATGCATGTAGCGGCTTGCCAGACAGAACAAACCACGTCGGAGGCGCAAGACTTCCTTTGCTGCAACGGCCCGCTTCAGCAAGGCGTCGAGACTTGCGTCATCGCTGTTAACCCAACAGGCCGCCTCCTGCCGGGTAAATACACCTTGCACAGCTTTCTGTAATCCAATTTCTGTTATAGCCTGCATGTGCTCAATACTGTCATATAATGACAGTTACTTGCAAGTATATTCATCACAATCCATAAACCCGCATTTTACGCGCCGAAATGCGTAATCCTGAAGAACATCTCTTCATGAGTAAATTAATCTGCATATTGCGATTGATCAATTTACAAAAGATGCGACGCATTGAAAGACGCAGCAAATCCATCAATCCCCTGAGGTTGGTAACTAATCAGGCGGGGAGGGCTCGGGGTTCAGGAGGAAGAGATGGAAACGTATCGACGCTTTGTCTGCAGAAGCCCAGGGTCCCTCGAATTAATACTTAACTCTCTTTTCGTTTTTTATTTATTGCGATTGCCATATGAATTGCTCTTTTCAGCCTTCAATCTTTATTCTTTCATAACCTTCCCAATTACCTTCTGTTAAAAAACCTTCGAAAGACATGATGACAGCTTGCAAAGTGGGCTTGTTATGACCTATTATTCCCGTAGACAATTATTGAAACAATGAACAAAAACAGCAGGTATGCCGGACTTGCAACACCCTTTCCGGCACTTCCGACATGTCTGTCTAAAATTAAGTTGTTCGGTCTCAGGGTTGTGCTCGCTGATGAAGGATGTAGTGCGACAGGGTCCCGGAAACATAGGAGACGATAAATGGTCAGATTGCGCAGGTTGTCATGGTTCTTCAATACAGATCGGCCCGCATTGAGCGTCCTTACCGT
>JAQBFJ010000156.1:0-4465 GCA_032123435.1 Verrucomicrobiota bacterium | reverse complement strand
GGATACGGATGATCGTTTGACCAGATCGTGGGGTATTACAAATACGCTTCCTGATGCTGATATAAGGGTTGTTGCTATTGATTTCGGGATTAAGTGGAATATTCTTCGCAGTCTGCGCAGGAACGGCATGCGAGTCACAGTTGTTCCTGCACAGACGGCAAGCGAAAAAATTATGGAGTTGAAACCTGATGGAGTATTCCTTTCCAACGGACCGGCAGATCCATCTGCTGTAACTTATGCAATTGATACGGTGAGAAAGATGATCGGAAAGGTTCCGATGATGGGCATATGTCTTGGACATCAAATCCTGTGCATTGCTATGGGCGGCAAAACGTATCGCCTGAAATTTGGCCACCATGGATGTAATCATCCTGTAAAAGATTTAATTAGCGGTGAAATTGAAATTACATCTCAGAACCATAATTTCGCGGTCGACCATGATTCTTTGGATAAATCAAATGTGGAAATTACGCATATTAATCTTAATGACAAAACTGTTGAAGGGATGCGGCACAGAAAGGAACCTGTGTTTTCCGTCCAGTATCATCCTGAGGCATGTCCCGGCCCACATGATCCATATTATCTTTTTAAAAGGTTCAGGGACCTGATAGGTAGATAGATGTTTAATCGCACAGATGTCTCAATCTCACTACCGGTGCGGCCTCATGTTTGTGTTTGTGCGCCAGATGCCGTTTCAGTACGAATCGAGTGACTTCATCAAGACTGTTCCGGTCTATTGCGGAATAGTCATTATTATTCGATTCCAGAATCGACATTAGGAGTCGTACGCTTTTCTCCATCGTGTTATAGGAATATCCAAGATCTTGCTCGTCAGTCTGATTGTTCTCCAGTCCGGCTGAAGGTATTCGATTGATATCTTCTTCACGGATCACTTTCTCGTCTCTGAAATACTCCAGTAGCGTGTAAACTTCAGATTTGAAAAGGTTTCCTATGGGAAACAGATCCGCGAGCGAGTCTCCGCCTTTTGTGTCATACCCGATAAAATCTTCGGAAAGATTTCCAGTGCCCATAACCCTTACTTGTTTGCCGGTAAAGTTCGTGGATAGTGTATGCGCAATGCCGTACAAAACGCACATTCTGGCGCGGCTTCTGGAATTACCGCTGTTCACGGCCGTTAAATCCTGTTTTGCCTCTATAGAAATCTGATCGTTTATGGAGTTGGCTATTTCTCCAACTGGTTTTACCAGATGATGAATGCCGATCCTGCCTGCAAGCGAGGCAGACATTGCGTTGAATGTCTTATTGTCAGATTCATTGAACGGCATGCTGATGCCGTAAACATTTTCGGCGCCAAGCGCTTTCATGCAGAGAACAGCAACCAAAGACGAATCGGCGCCTCCGCTGAGCCCGATGACGGCTGTGTCGCAGAAAGCCTTTATTTCGCCGCAGATGTAATTTACCAGTTTGGCGGGACCTTGAATCATTATTTTCCCATTTAAGAAGTTTATAAAAACCAAGTGATAATATATATTATAAAATGGAGATCGGCAAGATGTTAACGAGGTGTCCGATACTCTCGACTTTTGAGGAAATATGCG
Organism: Verrucomicrobiota bacterium; assembly: GCA_032123435.1. Taxonomy (GTDB): domain Bacteria; phylum Verrucomicrobiota; class Kiritimatiellia; order UBA8416; family JAQBFJ01; genus JAQBFJ01. The sequence goes on along the minus strand of JAQBFJ010000156.1, from coordinate 2,906 downwards.
GCTGGTGGGTCAGTATGTCAGGTGTTACACCTTAAATATTTGCAACGCTTTGATTCTTATTTTTCCTTCCTGCTTCAAAATTAAGAGCGCTGAGTTTACGGCGGCGGGGGAAACAGTTTTGTTTTTCCTGATATGGTCCAGGCTGATGGAAGAACAACCGTTTAGTTCTTCCATAATGAGTGTCTGTGCGCGCGCTATATTTTCCATGTTCTCTCTTGGCGGAACGGGTTTAGCAAGCATATGGCCAAATGGTGATTGTACAATGTTGTCAGGTTTAACTTGTTCCGTACGGAATGGTTTGAGAATATCATAGTGTGCCTGTCCCGCGATATGTAACGGGGTATCGTCGTGCAGTTCAGGATCACGTTTCATACTGGCGGTGCACGGGTAACTGTGCATTCTTCTGGATATAACATCTGTTTCAATGTCATCGTTGATATTCTTTCCGACGAGCCAGTGCGCGACATAGTATGTGGCTCCACATGCGGCCGATACATTTACATGTGCCTCCTTTATGATATCATTTTCGACAGTGAGGCTTACATCCGGCCTGCCGATATGGAATGTTTCCCTGAATTCGGCAAGTACGCTGTTTTGGGGTGGATCGAAACTACAGAAGGGTTTTGGAAATGATATTTCTATACCATTATCTTTGCATATTTCCTGAGCGCTGGTTCTGGCTGAACCGCGAACCCAATCGGGAGCTTCAAGCGGAACGATGATTCCTTTTGTGTGCCAGGCGGGGCATTTCTTGACAATTTCAACAAGCACCTGTTCGTGAATATTTATAATCAGCATTATGTCATGAGGCGGGATATTGTTGGGAACATGCTGTTCCGGTTTTTCCAGAACGTATGGCATTGCTGATGGAATGTCGATTACAGCGGCAATATCATCAGCGAATTTCCGTTTGTATGATTTCCGGCAGAACGTACAGTCTGATTCGCACGCTGTACAGAAACCGGCTTCGCCTTGAAGATTACCGATCACCCGGTTGGCGTAAAGGGTGTCGAACTCCTGTGAGTATTCGCTTTTTATTCCTTCCGCGGAATCAACTGGCCTGCTTCTGATTATGACTAGTTTCATTTTGAAGCTGTATGTCTTTACATGGGAAACATGAAATTATGTTTCCGTATCACGCGGCATCATGCTCCGTTTTGCTGTGATAATAAGGATTGGCTTAGATATATGAATCGGCGTAAATTTCCTTATTCATAATCAGTTCAGCCGTGCGCGCGGCATGCACAAGTTCAGTATCCATGACGTCGCATATGGCGGCGTCCATTCCCGCGGCAATTGCCATTACCAGGAATGTACGGTTGATCAGATTCTTATGAGTCGTGCCATTCGCAACGTTTGAAAGTCCGCACACAATATGGGGTGCTGGATCTGAAAACAGAAGATATTGCCTAACAGCATTTAAGATCTCCTGTTGCTGCTCCTGCATGTACTTCATCGGCATTGCAATAGGATCCAGAAAGATCTGGTCCGGTGTAAGTCCATGTTCCATGGCCGTCATGACAAACATCCCGGCTTTCTCGACCCTCATGTCTGCACTCTTCGGGCTGCCGCTCCCGTCCATTGACAAACCGATAATCGATGCATGGTATTCTGCAGCGATAGGGAGGAATACTTCCATCTTCTCCACTGCTGCCGTACTGGAGTTAATCAAAGGAGGCTTATTGCAAACCTTGATAGCTTCAGCAAGTATCGTGGGCTTGTTTGTGTCAATCGAAATAGGTGTATCCACCACAGACTGAGTCTGCTCAATCATCCAGCACATGTCAGCAGGATCCGCTGAGACAGCGCCAAGATTAACATCCAGATAAGTAGCACCGGCCTCCGTCTGCCTCTTTGCCCAATCGTGAATAGCCGCAGGATTCTTTTCCTCAACAGCCGCCTTGATGTCCTTAAAACCTGTATTGATTCTCTCGCCAATGAATATCATTTCTCATTCTCCTTTTAGTAATCTGTTAATCAATATTCCCGTCACCCCACATTCATCGCGGGGTCACGAGAAGGAAGTTCCTAGTTATACATTTCTTCTATTGTTTCCTGCGTAATCTTAATCGCATCCGGGTGCGCCAGTGTAATCAGATCAGCACCGGCCTGCAGATATCCCGCCGCCGTGGCAGCTTCCCAGCGCGGCCCGCGTTCAGACAGCTTGCCCCAACCGGGAAGCACATCCTCGTCCGCCAAGGCTTCCTTGACCTTCCAGACTTCCCAGCCAACATTCGCTATCTGGGGAAGGGCCATCTGCTTGTCGCCCTTGAGCCCAGCTATGCGCACGCGCTCAAAGATCGTGTAAACATACTCGAACCCGTAGCCAAGCGAGGCCGTCACCTGACACATAACCACATCGCTAAGATTGAACCCTGCATCAGCAAGAAGAATATTAACCTGCTTAGCTATATTAATATCAACCGGGGCTTCACCAATGAGCTTATGCTTGTCTGCCTGCCCAATAGCCGCCATAGTTCTATAATTGGTCTCTGTGGCCGCACCTATCAGACAATTTTCACCCTTTGCCGCCTGCGAACATTCAGGAAGAACCAGGTTGTCCTTTTCCTCGTCTCCACAGCCCCAGAAAATCAAAGGCACATCAACAGCCTCAAGCACTGCCTTCACCGTTTTGGCTGCATGATCAGCAGAAAGATCCTTTCCGCTTGGATCCACGCCGGCCAGCTTCAGGCAGATGAGATCCACATTATATTCCTCAACACACTTCTGGGCCCATTCAGCAGGCGAGTTTATAACATCACCTATTGCATCCTTTAGAACATCAGGCCATTCTTCAGGCGCAGTATCAGTAATCAATCCTGCAATAGCTGGCTTATTTGGAATGTCCCCTTCGAATATCAATCCAGGTAGAGTTGACTGTCCGCCAATAGTGACGGTCTTTCCCC
>JAQBFJ010000155.1:0-20747 GCA_032123435.1 Verrucomicrobiota bacterium | reverse complement strand
CACAGGTAGAACATGGAACATGCCGACATATTTTCCAGATGCGGCAGCACTTTGACATTTACTCGACTTAGTTATTCGATCTATTGTCACTTTTCCATTTACGCTCGAACTTGATATCTCATTAAGAGCTAAAAACATCATGGTCTTATCTATGTTAAGTGTACCAGAACACCAATATCCTTACAAGCTTGTATTTGCCTTGCTTTCTTACCAACATTAAGACAGTATACCCGCATGAAAGGCCTGTTTTTGTTCTTAATTTCAGTTTTTTCGTTTCTTCTTTCGCCGCATGTTAATGCCGATGACGCGCAAGTACGGCTTGGCATGGAAGCCGGCTCCGCGTATGTCTGGCGCGGCATCACTGTGGTAGACGGAATCAGCCTTCAGCCTTTTACGGAAATAACCGTCGACTGCTTTCACATAACCACACGTGGATATATTGACGTTGAAAATCACAGCGACATCGATGATGAAGGACTGCTTCACGAGGGTGATATGGAACTCCGCTGTGAAATACGTTCCGATTCATTCGTATACAACCTGGGCTACAGCCAGTATCTCAACAGCAAAGTAAATGGAGCCAATGAAGAACTTTCCATTCTTGCAGGTTTCTATCCTGTTGACTATCTCTCGTGTTCCGGCGAGCTTTATTATGAAATTGGTGAACTGGAAGATTTTTACGGCAGAATCAAAATTGCGTGTGATTTCACTCTTGGTGATTCGATAGACGGCGCACTGTCATCATCAATAGCCGCGGCGGGCAAAGACGTCACGCTTGGCGGCAACACCGGATTGCATGATTATCTCATTGAACTGACAATGATCCATGAAAAAGATTCTTCACTGGAAACAGGTTGTACGCTCGCGTATACAGGCACACTTGACGAGGATGTACTCCCTGAACAACCGGTTGATTTCTACCTTTCCCTGTTTGCCATTTACACTTTCTAGTCCGAGTATTGCATGAAACCAGTAAAAATGCTGGTCAAGTAATATAATTACAAGTCACTACGACTGTACGGCAGACGCGTTCAATAACCAATATCCAATGACCAAATCCAATGACCAAGTAAAGAAAAAGGCGAATGTGGAACAATGGACTTTTGCTTCGCTACGAACGTAAGCTTTCTCCGCCTATGGCGAAGACTGGTTGGATATTGGATATTGAAACCCTGTTTTTCGTTCCCTCACAACACCGCGCACCTGCCGTGTTCTGAACTGGGGCAACATCCTGGTCAGGACGCGCATTCATCCCTGCCGTGACTATATAGAATATTTCATGATCTGCAGAAAACACGCCAATTACCCTGTCATAAACATTTGAACAGGCAGGCTCCAGAACTTACCTTCGGAGTCATGATTCCAACATTTAATTTTCCGATCATTGGAAATACATAATCCTAACAGGAAAGGTTTGTCCAGAATAGCCTCAATATTGCGCATATGCCGGAAATCTGAATTGGTTACGTGCTCTGAAATTTTACACTCGACAGCTATATACCCATCTTCTCTTTCAATAAGCAGATCTACCTCACGGCCATCCATTGTGCGAAGATGGTGAAGATTTACCGGCAGACGATGATTCTTCACCTGCTTATATATTTCCGCCACAACCGCAGATTCAAATTCCGGCCCTTCACATATACCGCGCTTAAGCAAAACAGATCGCCTTACCCCCGGATCAATAAAATGCAGTTTAGGCTGTTTCGTAAGCCGTTTATCGGGATTAACGAACCAGGCTGGAAGCAATACCACCTGATAACTGATTTCAAGGTAATTCAGAAATTGACGGGCAGTAGGTGACGATATCCCGGCTGTGCGGGCAATATCAGAAAAGTTAATTCTTTGTCCTGTTCTCAAGGCCGCGGCTTTCTGGGCTCTTACAAATGGCTCTAAATGTTCCAGGCGTGCCAGGTCGAACAAATCACGCTGCAAATATGTTGAATGATAATCCTGAAGCCATTCAAAACGATCTTCATCATCAAATTCAGGATGTGTGAGCGCCGGCATGCCGCCCCATGTTATAAAATAATCCCATTGTTTTGAAGCTTCAGCAGCTTCCGGTGACAAAGATATATCCGGCGGAAACAAATCCCGTATAATATCTGAAGGGGTGTGGCTTTTCAAAAGCTGTATTACTCGACTTGTTATTGGCTTTCCACCGGTATTTATCGTCACCAGTTCCGGCATTGACAAAGGAAATATTTCCCTTATTGCCGCCCTTCCGGAAAGTGATTCTCTTACATTTTTCATCAGAAGGAGCTGACTGGATCCCAAGAGTACATATCGGACATCAGGATACTGATCATAACATGCTTTTACGCTATCAAAGAGTGACGGCGCCTTTTGCACTTCGTCAAGAACAGCCACTGGATGCCGGCTGAACCAGTCTGCCGGTGTCATACGGATATATATTTCCCGTTCTACCGGGGAATCCAGATTGATAATCTTATGGTCAGGAAAAGACATGCCGGCAAGAGTCGATTTTCCTGTCTGCCGAGCACCTGTGATAACAAGCAAACGACCTCTGGTTTTCTCATGAAGATCAACGACGTTTGCCTGTATTTGACGTGATATTAAAGTCATGGGTTTAATATATACGCCCTTATTGGATATTACGAGCAGAAAAAGAGATTTTCTTAATATTTCTTCAGGCCATTTTCAGGGGATTGCAACCTCATAATCGCACGAACCAGAATGCCCGAAACTCATCTCTCAAATGGGTCACGCGCCCGCCACTCACCACCTGCACCGAAGGGACAGCAATGATCAACATCCAAGATCTCAACTGTACTACTTAATCCATTGAAATTTCACCAATCCTGTTCTTCATCCATCCGGTCTATCCTGTCAAAAATATTCTCCCAGCGGTGAAAACATTTTATGATCTGCAGAAATACTTTCCTGCAATACACTAACCTTGGCTTCGGTTACTACCAGATCCTTTCACTGGCGCAATCCTCGTTCGAGCACGAATAGCCAATTCACGCTCACGCAAAACATCAAGCATTTGCAGTTTCACCGCCACCGACTGATTGGCAAGCCGACGGCGCATTTCGCGCTTTCCATTAAGTATCCTGTTCATATCAAATTTCACAAGGCATCCCCATCAAGAAAAACCGATTTGAACTTATCCCATGCTTCGGAGAGACTGAAGCGTTCAACAATGACGTTAAAACGTTTCATGTCAATAACCCCCGCCTCAACAAACTGAAGCAAGCGGGCTTTATCTTTTGCCCTCCCTGTTTGCAGAGCAACAGCCGCAAGATGCTCAGGAGTAAACACACGAGCAGGCAAACCATCAACATCCAGATCCACAGACTGCGCAAGAGCTTCTTCAACCAGCGGAGTATTGGGAGGAAGAAACTGCACAGGCCATCCGGAAATAATCAGATATTCACCATCAACAGAACAGCCGCGTGACTTGAGATAGTCATAAACAGGTCGCGGATCAACAAATATACTGTCTTGATCAGATTTGAATGTCACAAAAATATCAATATCCAACGTAGCAACCGGTTCAAGATAAAAAGTGGCACCCACCGCGCCGCCAATAGCGTAACGTTCGATTACTCCGTCCGCCTCCATTTGGGCGACTGTCTTAATTACATCTTTAATGTTCATCCATTTACCTGTATAGCTACATGTATACAAACTCCTCTTTCAATGTTCAAGAGACAACTTGACCCTTTACCTCTCAAATGGGGCGCGCGCCACGGGCGTACCGCAGTATAAACACATAGGTCTTTTCCCTATGAGAACGCGACCGCATTGCGGACATAGCGGGTTTGCCTGTTTGGCCACCTTGCCGTCAAGCTTGCCGTCACGAAGATCAATATTCTCCACTCTCCTCATGAGTTCATCATCCGTGTATCCATGCTCCTCCTTGAGCAGTGTCCACAGAGCTTCTGTAATCATGAAAAGTCTTTCAAGGTCGAATTGCAGGATTTCCGCGCGCGCGCGCGCGTTGGTATCAGTTCTGGACGCCGCTTCTCCGGCGGATTGGGCCATCCTGATTTTGGCCCTCTCTCTTACCGCGCTTGCCGTAAATAAACTACCCATCATAGTACACCACCTTCAGAATTAGAGATGAACACTAAAAAACCATGCCTGCTTTTAAACCGATAATACGAGCCTCTGATTTCGGCTGAAACACTGAGTTGTAATCCTTGTCCAGCGGCGATTCACCAAAATTCATCATTTCATGGAATATTGATACTGTAATACTGCCTAAATTCATACCCAGCTCCAGATAAAACCCCATTTCCCTTTCCGGCTCAAGCTCCACATCATCGGGACCTCCAGCATTGGTCAAGTCCACCAATATTTCGTTATAAACAGGAACTATTATTTCAACGGTCGCAAACATTTCCACGCCATCATCTAATACAATGCCCCCGTTTCCTCCAATAATCGCGTGAAGATTAAACCAGTTTTCTTCGTAGCCATACGTGCCTATATATTTGTCTGTCATTTCCGTATCCAGAATACGGGTCCACATTTTCAAACCAAGCCCGCACACTGGCGCGATATAAACATCTGAATTCAACTGACATCTGCGCGTCAATATGCCTTCCGCCTGAACGCCTGCGTATTCCGTGGTACTGTCATACGGAATTATCGTGCCGTCATCGGAATTCTGAATTGCCCCGTCATAATCGACCTCACCAAAGAAAACTTCACTTCGAGCCTTGACCCACCACGGTTCCGCAACGCGCAAAGCCAGCTCTCCGCCAACACCAAACAAAGGTCCGGATTCTTCAAGAAGTGTTGAACCGTCGAGATATTCCGCCCATTCAAATTGCTCTGCTATCCCGTATAAACGCACATAGAACGATCTGTTTGTGCCATCTTCCTCTGCGGCCAAACCATGATATGTCGTCAATGCGATAAAAAGGAATGTTATGACTGTCCGGTTCATGGTTCTCCTTTCATAGCTGGCTTGGCCGCCTACGCCCCTCAGCATTGGGGTCGGGACGCAGGAGAACTTTACCGCTCTCTCCTGACAATAATCTCATAGATCTTCCCGGCAACACATTCCCCGCAAGCCTTATTGCCGGCTATGGAAAAATGCATGCCATCAGGTATATACAGTCCCGGGCGCATATACAGATCATCACCCCGCATCGCCTTGTGAACATCACAGAAATACACTTTGGGAATGCCGCAATTCGCCACAAACTCTTCAAGCCGCCCGTTAATATGCAGGATGGTCTTATGCATGTACTTTGACATGGTCTCCAAACTGCTAATCGGAGGAACGGAATTAACCAATATGATTGGATCTGCCCATCCTTTAGCTATTTGCGCGTCAATGACTTCCGGAATCACTTTTTTGTACCATACGATAATGTCTTCCGCTATCTTCTTCTCGATGTCCGGCGTGGCATCACTGAACCGCCCGGCATCATTGGTGCCACCCATAATCACTATAAAGTCCGCCGGAATAGCTTCATCAAACCGGGCGCATATTTCACTGGTCACCTGACCACTACTGCCATGATTGCGGATTTCACAAAGAATCCCTTTGCTCATGAGCCAATTGTAGGTCCAGAATTGATACATGTTCGGCATGGAAAATTTGGAACCAATTATCGTCCCACGCCCGCCACCTTCTGTCAGAGAATCGCCGATTGTGGAGATGGAATATACTTTTTTATTCATAACAGTTAAAACGTGTCACCGTAATCTTGTACATTACTTCTCCTTCTTCCAGTCCACCCGCATTTCTTCGAGAATGAAGCGGGCGAAGGGCTGGATGTCTCCGCAAGTAGAGGCCTTTTCCAAGGCAGCCATATACACACTTCGCCGCTCGGTCCGCACAATGGTCCAGGGATAACCCGCCGAGGCCAAGAAGAGATTCATCAGGAACCGCGCCAGCCGTCCATTCCCGTCAAAATACGGATGGATAAAACCGAAAAAGGAATGAACCAATACAGCCTGCACGATAGGGTCCCGTTCGGCCTGCAAACAATCAAACAGTGCGTCCATTGAATCCGAAACTGCCGTGTACCTCGGCGGAACATGCTTTGAGTTCCGGATGTAGACCGGCCCGTTTCTATGGCCGACCAGACGGTGCGCCTCCAGAAGGCCGGACTTAACAGCCTCGCTGAACAAAGCGCGGTACCAGTCCGGATAACCGTCCTGTGCGGCCTTCACCGCATCCGTCCCGCCTATCGCGGAACGAATAGCCTCTTTCACCAGCTTGAATGCCTCGAAATACCCCTTGGCCGCCATCGCATCCCGGACCTGCCGGTCCTGAGGATCGCCATCCAGATTCCAGTTCCCGTTGCGAATACGCTGAACGAGATCCGGACTGACCTGATACCCCTCGATTGACAGCGAATTGTAGGCGTCATTCACATAAACATCGTCTATGTCTTTCAGGCAGGTCTCAACTTTCCGGACGGGAGTTGGGTGAATGTCATTAAAAACGGCCAAAACAGGGTCGCGCATGGACCGAAACATAGCCTGAATCCGCCCGGCATAAGGGGAAACCGCCCTTGGACCGGAAACCAGAGCCGGTCCCGCCTGATCAAATGGATTTTCGCGCTTAACGGCTATCCCGGCAGACTGCGCCGCCGACTCAATAGCGCGAACCTTGGCCTCATCACCAAGAAACGCGTAGGCACCCGCAAAACGGCACGCCAGAGCGGATGAGTGCGTATCGAGCACGATCCGGATCAATGCGCCGATGTCGGGCAGTGCACGAAGAGCGAGTTCGGCATTGACGGGATTAGAGCGAAAATAGGCTGGCGGCAACCGGCAGAGCGCATGAGCCAGTGGCATCACGCGCAGTCCATCCACCGACTCCACATCGGTGGGCAGGCTTTTTGCATCCTCGTAAACAAGCACCGAGGTTTCATGCGGCAGATTCAGCAGTGTCTTTCCTCCATGCGCTGTCACCGCCACCACCTGACGTGGAACCGTTGTTGTTCCCACCTGCAGTTCCAGGGAAGCCACGGCGTTCAGACAATAGTCATCGCTAAACCGTTCGGTCAGATATGTTGCCAGAAAATTACAAAAGGACGCATACCATGCCGTACTCTCGCCGGCGTCTATGCCGGGCTGGCCCAGAAAGTACCAGCCCTTGACAATGTCTTTGAGATAGCCGGCCCTCCGCAGAATATCCCGATCACCCCGCTGCAAACTGGCAGACTTCAGCACCCCCTTCGGCGCGGCTTTTGTGGCACGCTCGATGGCATCCGCAAGTTTCTTATGGTTGGTGGCTGTCATAACTAACCCATTAATTACTGTGTTATTAAGATACCATCAACTGTGTTATTAGGCAAGTATCAACTGTGTTATTGTGCAAACAAAACCCGGCGATTTAAGTAGTCATGTGTTCTAAACCCCTTTTTATCAAGGGAAACGGCTGTTTTTTTCGACAGTTGCTGTGCCAAACTACCAGCGCACTCTGTGTTATTCAGCGCGATATTTTCAAAAAAGGTCAAGTACGGGTCAATCGATTTTCTGTCCAGTTTTCTCCCTCGTCACCCTGAATGAAAAGCAGAGACCTGCTTATCACAACAGCGTCTAGGAGGCTTTGCCTTTTATGCTATCTGCCCCCCTCTATCTTTCCATGTCGAGCTTGTACACAACGCCCGGCTCGGTAGTAAACTCAAACGTGCCGTCTTCCGAAGATCTGACGTTTATCTGCTTTTCACCACGTCGAATTCCGCGCAGGCCATGAGCCGACAGCCGGCACACGCCGCCGCGCAATGACCGCACGTCTCCCTCAACCAATCGCCCGGCTTCCCAGCGGATCGACACTTCAAATCCGCCAACCGCCACGAGACCCGACACACGGCCCTCGCTCCACGAAGGCGGGAGCGCCGGCAGAAGCTCAATCCGGCCGTCATGACTCTGAATGAGCATCTCGGCGATTCCCGCGCCAAGCCCGAAAACACAGTCCATCTGAAGACTGCCGGTCGTCATGAAATTAGTGCCGAGCCCTTTGTAGATTCCCTTCGCGATAAGCCCGCAGATCTCCTGCTCCTTCAGGCGGGCAAAGAGACTTATCGCCCACGAAGCCGGCCAGCCGCCCCCGAACGCGCCATGAGTGTACCGGCGTAACATTGACTTGCGACAGGCTTCGTACAGTTCGGGATTACGGCGCGGCGTAAACAGGTTCCCCGGATAGAGACCATACATGTGGGAAACATGCCCCATGCCGGGATTACTTTCACGAAATTCAAAACACCACTCCTGCAGTTGACCGCTACCGCCAACCTTGAACGGATAGAGTCGCTTAATGGCCCGATCAAGCCGGTCATGGAAATCCGACCGGACTCCAAGCAGTTCGGCGGCACGCCCGCAATTCTCAAACAATTCGCGGATGATCGACAGGTCCATCGTGGAAGATTTCGAAACCGAGGTGGTGACATCGTTAGGCGACTGACCGCCTTCGTCAGGAAAGAAACTGTTCTCCGGCGATGTCGAAGGCGCGGTCGAAAGATAGCCCTCCTCATCCTCGACAAGCGAAGAGAGCAGAAATCTCGCCGCGTCCTCCATGAGTGGATATGCGAACTCGGCAAGATATTTCATGTCGCCACCGTACTCAAAGTGCTGCCACAGATGCCGGCACAGCCAGCCGGCGGCCATCGGCCACCACGCCCAGCAGGCGAACCCGGCCGACGGCCAGGTCGATCGCCACAGGTCAATGTTGTGATGCACCACCCAGCCATCCAAACCGTACCAGTCCGCCGCAGTTTTACGCCCGCTTTCCGCGGATTCCGCCACGAGATCAAGCATCGGCCCATGGCACTCGCTCAAGTTCAGTACTTCAGCCCCCCAGTAATTCATCTGCACGTTGATGTTGGTGGTATAGTTGCTCGACCACGCAGGCTGAACAAGATGGTTCCAGATCCCCTGAAGATTAGCGGCCTGCGTTCCGGGACGTGATCCGGCAATAATAAGATAACGCGTGTACTGCAGCGCGAGCGCGGCAAACGACGGATCTTCCGTATCCGCCTGAAGCGCCATCCGCTCACTCGTGGAACGCCCTTCCGGGACGGCTGGGCCTATTTCAATGCCGACCCGGCGGAACCGTTTTCCATGCTCGTCAACGTGCTGCTCACGAATCTTTTCCCATGAAGAAGCGCCGGCAGCGGCAATCGTGTTCCGGCATTTCGCGGCAACCGCGGCAGTGTCAGTGTCCCGCGCGCCAAGATAACCGGAATAATTGGTGTGCGCCGCAAGCAGAAAGACGATAGAACGCGCGCCGTCAACCGATAAACGATCCACGCCCGCCGTCACAACACCGTCCGTTTCCACAACGCGCACAACAGCCGCGAAACGAATGCTCTTCGATACATCATCCGGAAGATACACCACCGAAGGCTGGGCGGATGAGAAACTTGGTTCCACGTGATCTGGCGCCCGGCCGGCGACGAGGAGCGTCTCGCCGGCAACCGACACCGTGTGACGGAGCAGACTGTTCATCGCGAGACAGCAATTCATGACACCCGAGTCCACCGAAAACCTCACCGCTAGCACCTGTGCGGGGGCACTTACGAAATACTCGCGTCTGAACCATCGCCCGTCCTCGCGATACTCGATGGTCTCTATGGCCGTGTCGAGGTCGAGCGTCCGCCGGTATGAATCACGGGAGATACCCCCGGCCCGCCGCAGGTACTCGCTTCCCGGATGGCCTCCGGCGTGGGTTGATACGTAAAGTGTCCCGAGCGGCTGATACGACTGCATCCAGATCCCGAGCATGCGTTCATTCACCAGACGGTTAGCCTCAACGAATTTATGCTCAAAAATGAGCCGTTTCGCCTCGGGAAGAAGCATCCGCGCGTTTTTATTCACGTGGCTGGACTCGCTCCCTGACCAGAGGGTATCCTCGTTGATCACAATACTTTCATCAGGCGCGGTTCCAAAAACTGCCGCGCCAAGCCGTCCATTGCCTAGCAGGTGCGCCTCGGCAAACTGTGCGGCTGGTGTTGTTTCCCATAAACGATACGATTCATTACTCATGGCAGAAGCTCCCTGTAGAAATCCCAAAAGGATCGTGTCACCCTGCAATTGACAATAAAACCATCAGACAACCCGGTCAACAGTAAAAACAGCTTTTCCGTTTATTGACAAGAAATCTATCAACAGCGTCTAGGAGGTTTTGTTTTTCATACTATCTGACCCTGCCGACCCCACTTTAAGCCATCCAGAATGTCCCCGACAATTATTCTAGCTCTGGGAAAACTCCCACGACAAAGTGAATCTTGCAACCCTTGCGTAAAGAGGCAATAACTCTGACTCTTTACTTCTTTGGCAAGCAAGTCGACCACATATCTCTTGGTTGACTCCGAGACCATAGAACTTATCTCCCGCCCCAATAAACAGGCTGTTGCACGATCCAGATCTGAATCAACTTTATCCAAGATATCATCATGAGGGGGATTCAGCAAACGTATCTTATTTCCAATGTTAAGATATTCCTTGATCACAAAACCAATATCATAAGTATCTCTTTGATAACGTCTTTTAGGTCTGTCAAACACAGCCACTATTTTCAGCAGAACCAGTCCCGGTACTGAAACGAATCTGAACATATGTGTATTGCCGTTGACGCTAATTTCAAGTCTCCATGCGTGGTCATAAGCTTCTTGCATGCCCACCACGCTCCATGAGTCATCAATCTCTGGCCAATCAGTAATTACACCATCTTTGGCAATCTCGCCGAACGGGAGAAGATCGACTTCTACATTTGTCTCGGTGTCACGTAATCCAGGAAAGTCGACATCTTTATCAGTAAAACCCTTTTCCATAAGCGAGCTTCTGAATCTGTTATAGGCGTCGAGATCCTTCATCTGAACTACAATATCTACATCCATGGTTTCCCGATGGGACTCAATACCATGCATGTGCCAGAACAATAGATCCCTGGCAAATGCACCTAATAGAAGCATTTCAGGCCATTGTGCTTTAGCTGTTAGATCCAACTTCGCAAGAGTCCGACACCGTTTCTCATCCACGGGGTTCAATAATGTCACGCAAGTATCGGTCATAAATCCTTTTTGCTGTGTCCATATTTCTGTCAATCTCACTCGCCATCAAATCCGCATACACCAGAAGAGGATGCACACAGTCATTGAGGGTGCCATGCGGCCAGTCTCCCCAGAAAACCTTTAAAATCTCAACATCCCCTTGTGGATCAAGACGCAGGTCAGCATTAAGAATCAATTGTTGTATCTGGCCGCGGCTATAGATTGCCGCCAACTCAGGCTTCAGATATCCAGTTAGTTTTGCAGCTGCCACCTCGCCACCCCAGTAGTTGCCTTCTCCCGGTGACTGTGTAGCATTACACCAACTATTCCCCTTTGAACGATAACGCTTAATTACCAGCTTGGATCGCAGACGGTCCACATAGGCGGCTACCCACTTCTCAAACAGTTGTTTGCGATTGGTAAGGAATCGCAGATTATTCTCCTCCACAATATATCCGGACTCCAGAAGGCTTCCAATTGTGGTGCCAATGGATCCCAGTGCCACTCCCGTCTGTCCTTTGATATTTCTGAAGGTCTTATTAAGCAGAGCAGACTCTGGATTTTTATCAAGAGCTGGATCCGTCAGAAAAGCAAAAATCACCTGGAGTCCGGCACGATGGAATAGTGGTGCCGTATTAGATATCTCATTTATCTTCTTTGCTTTTCCCGTAACGAACAGATGCAGTCCAGACAAGATCAGGCAAGCGTTTCCAACCGTATCCAGAAATGCGACACCGTTTTGATGCAGGATCTCGGCCTGGGCTGTGGTCACATGATCTGAAACCAGCATTAATGCCCGTGTTGACTGCAAATCATTTTTGAGGGCAATTATTCTTTCAATAGCGGCTCTGTGCAACTGACGTTTCACCTCAACATGGAATGGAATAGTTTTACCTTTAAAAGTAACCTTCAGGTCAGCATCAAAATTTCTTGCAAGGGACAGGGACTTAGATGGAGCCGTCACATCGCCCCAAACCAGTCCTGCACAGGGCGGCGCAGCATCTAAAGCTTTTCTTATTACATCGATATCAAAATTCATATTTCACCTCATGTTCAATATTTGACGTTGTCCAACGACATTGAACAAGACAAAATACTGAACAAAAAGTCAATACTTGATTATCCCTTTACGCTGAAAATCCATAAAAACTGGGGAAAACTCCTTATATTACAGCAATTCACCCTGAACAAAGTCGGATTTGGGCTTATACGGGGTGGACACCTCTTTGACCATAGATGGCTTGGCTGGAGTCTTTTCGGCCAGTTCGTCCTTCAACTGTTGAAAGCCCACTTCCCCCGGTAGATTATGAGCATGTAGTGCAGAATTAAGGTGCGCAAGGTCTGAAGGAATGATATTTGCAATGCGATAAAACAACATGAGAAAGATAGTTGTTCCCGGCGTAAGGTCTGCTGGCTCTTGAAAGTCCGTAACCAAGGAGACAACGTGCTTCCCGTTCTAGGGAACGGGTGGAGTGTTTTTTCTCTTGCCGTCGCCTCTAATGGGTGACCCTCGCCCCCCCCTCGGTCCCCTTTTTGTTTTTTCTGCCCTGCGGAAGATGTGCCTCCCGACGGTTTTTACTTCATCCGAGACGTGGAATAAAGATTTGTCCGAGACATCAACAGGATTATGATTTAGACGTAAAATGATATTCGCCTGAACCTATTCCGAACACGGCCGCACGGTCTTCCATTCGAAGAAATTCTACTTCTTCACTCTGGGATGCCGGCCGACCGCTTTCCCATACAGTGTCGCAACACTGAGCCCGCACATATACCTCAGCGCGCGTATTGGCCGGAATAACAACATCCAACTCCAGCGCACCGTTTTTTACCCGCCAGGCAACAGCGATTCTGCCGCGGATGGAATCATAGTGCGCGTGGGCCCAGGACAAGCCGTCTTCAATCATCGGTTTGATATTGATGCTTTGATATCCTGGTTCCTTGGCCTGAATGCCGGCAATCGTGCCGAACAGATATTCGCCGACCGAACCGAAGGCGTAATGGTTGAGCGAATTCATGCCGCCGCGCGGATTCTTGCCGTCCCACCCGTCCCACAGTTCCCATATCGTGGTGGCGCCGAGCTTGACCGGATAAAGCCAGGATGGAAAACTTTCCTGCAGCAACAATCGATAGGCGACATCGTCCCTTCCGGCCGCATGGAGGCCGGGTAACAGTCTGGGTGTGCCGATGAACCCGGTGGCCGGATGCAGTCCGTAGCGTTCGACCTCGTTGACAAATTGCGCGGCCATTTTCGCTTTCATTTTTTCCGGCGCCAACCCCATGGTAAACGCCAGGGCAAAACCGGTTTGGCTGCTTTCCTTAATGCTGCCGTCGGGATTGATAAAGTTTTTGGCAAACGCGTCGCGGACTTCAGCCGCAAGAGTCCGATAGCGTTGCGCATCCTGATCCTTGCCGATGGCAAGAGCCATGCGCGACATCAAGTCGGTAAGATAAGCGTAATAGGCAGTGGCGATAACTTCCGATTTCGTCGGACAATTCAGGTTAAGCCAGTCCAACGGTCCGCCGGAATTTCTGACTGAACTTGGATTGTTTTTACCGGCCCGGTCTATCCAGAACCGCAGGTGTTTGCACATGGGTTCGTAATGTTCTCTGATGATGCGCAGATCGCCGTATGTCATGTAATAAAGATATGGACAAATGATGCCGGCGTCGCCCCAGCCGACATTGCCGTAGCCGCCGCATTTGATGTCTGGCATATGGTCGCCGAACGCTCCGGTTTTCGGATCGGCGGAGTCTTGGCAAAGGTCGATCAGGCACTTGTCGAAAAATGCGGCGACATCCATGAAATAAACCGCCGTCGGCATGAAAAACTGCGCGTCGCCTGGGTAGCCGCAACGTTCATCGCGCTGCGGACAATCGGTAGGTATACCCATGAAGTTGGCGCGTTGCGACCAGCGGATGTTCGCGACCAGACGGTTAATCAGCGGATTCGAACATTCAAAGTCGCCGGTTTCTGGGCAGGAACTGCGAAATACGACCGCAGTCAAAGCCTCCAATGACGGTTTTTTTCGAAGACCGGTCACCTCGACGTAACGGAAGCCGTGATAGGTAAAATGCGGTTCAAAAGTTTCCTCGCCGTCGCTTCTGAAAGTATAGCGGTCCAACTGACGATCCGCCTGATTGAACAAATGCAGATTATCGATGAAAACCGTACCGTCGGTATTGAGCATTTCCGCATATTGCAATGCAACCGTCACGCCGCTGCCGCCCCGAAGTTTGAAACGGCACCAGCCGGCCATATTCTGTCCGAAATCGAAAACATAGACCTGCGGCTTGGGCTTCGCGACCGCAACCGGTTTCATTTCCATGACCGGCGTAATCGGCTCACTTCTTTGCCATACCAACTTGCCGGCCTGAACCTTTTCGGCTACTTTGACGCGATGCCACTTCGACGCATCAAATTCTGGATCGTCCCAGCCCGGCATTTCCCGACGGGCATCGTAGACTTCGCCTTCATATATTCCGGAAAAACGCAACGGGCCGTCGATAGTCCCCTGCCATGAACGATCGGAAACGATGGTCCGCGTGGTTCCGTCAGTAAATTTTATTTCCAGTCGGGCCAGCAGTAACGGCTCATCGCCATAGGTGCGAACCGCGTAAGGCCAGTTTTGCCAGAGACCGCAGTACCAGCCGTTTCCCAAAAGACAGCCCAACGCGTTAATACCGGAACGTAATAACGGCGTGACTTCATAAGTTTGATATTGAATCCGCCGGTGATAATTGGTCCATTCCGGCGCCAGCAATTGGTTGCCGACGCGCCGACCGTTCAAGCGCAGTTCATAAACGCCCAACGCGGTGGCGTAAAGGGTGGCGCGGCAAATTTTTTTACGGATGGAAAATTCCTTGCGTAAATAACGCGGCGTCGCGATAATTTTGGGGTCGTCGTCCGGACCCGGCGCCAGTTCATTCGACTTGGACGGCTTCGGCAGCAACGGTTCATCGATGCCGATCCAATGCGCCCCCCAATAGGGGTGACGCGCCGCAACAGTATTTTTCGTCTTGACAGCGTCAAGGGCGAGTCCCATTGTCCAAAAAACCGGTTCGCTCCATGGCGAAGCCTCATCATTGCGGTTCCAGAGCCGAACTTTCCAATAACATTGCATACGCGGTCTTAATGCTTTACCTCCATATGCGATTTGGGCGGTTTGCGAGGAAAGTACCTTTCCGCTGTTCCAGAGATCCCCTTGGTCATTCGTCAAAAGTTCGAAATCGGATGAAACTAGAATCTGATAAGCCGATTGAAAATCGCCCCTCAACGAGGACGCCATCGTCCAGCTCAGACGAGGAACGCCGACATCAAGGCCTTCCGGATTATTCCGGTATTCGCAACGCAGATTGCGCGCGCTGCTTTCCGCCGTTGCCAGAAGTGAACATAAGCTTTTCGCTTTAGGCATACTACTTTTCCTGTTTGATTATCACGTTCTAAGGCGGGCTCTGCCCGCCACCCGGCGGCAACGTGCCGCTACGAGTGAGATGCTACGCATCTGCCTCCGGTCTACGACCGTTTTTTTGATTTTCAGTTTTGACATCAGACTTGCACAAATTACGCGTCCCTTCAACCAGAATAACGGGCTTCTGGCTTTCCCTGACAAGACTGTCAAACTGCTCGTATGTCATTTTTTCCATACCCTATTTTTACCAGTTTCCCGTTTAAAAATCAATCGCAGTATTCAAATTCATCCTTTTCATTTCCTTTCGGTATTATCTATATGAGGCAAATTGAGCGCAGGGCCTGCTGGCGCTTGAAAGTCCATAACCAAGGTGACACTGGGGACTGCCTACGCATCTATGGCCCGATGATGCGGTAGAAGCGGGCGGGATAATTGGTGGCGTCGGGATCGTCTAAAACAAGAGAGCCTGACGTGAGGTCGGTGGTATAGAGGCGCAACCAGGGATCGGCAAGGAGATTGGTGCTGGCCTCGATCGCGATGGGGATGGGCGGGGAACCGGTGATGGTACAGGAGATTGCGCCGTTGACAATGGCGATCTCGGTAAAGATCGGGTTCCAGAGTTTGGTCGGACGCTCCGCCCAGGTGCCGGTCCAACCGGCGGTGTTGGGGAGGTAGTATACGGTAGGGTTGCCGGCGCCAGTGAACACATACGAATCGAAAATGGGCGCGTTGCCGGAGAAATAGACGCGTTGGAGGCTGGTGCAGTACTGGAACGCTCCTTCCCCGATGCTGGTGACGCTGTCGGGGATCGTAACACTGGCTGGTGCAGTCACGGAACGCTGCCCAGCCGATGCGGGTGACACTGTCGGGGATCGTGACACTGGTTAGGCTGGTGCTGTAAGAGAACGCATACCACATGATGCTGGTGACATTGGCACCGATTATGACACTGGTCAGGCTGGTGCTGTTATCGAATGCTCCAGCCTTGATGATGGTGACCAACAGTCCATTGATCGTGTCGGGGATGGTCACATCGCCGCCGCCACCAGTGTATCCCGTGATGGTGCATGTCCCGTCGCCATTGTTCGTATAGTTGAATTGGGCTTGCACCACAGCGGGCGATGTCAGGAGCAGAAGTAGTGGCAGCAATCTCGCGGCGCAGGCGGTTCGTAAATACTTGGCCACCCTGTCAGGGATAGAGTAGTCAGACACCAAGGCGCTAAACAAGAAATGTTTCATGTTTGCCATGTTACAAATACCTGCAAAGGAATTCGAATATATTATCCCGCCTCCGGCCAACTTAAGAACAGTTCGGTCGCGCGTCAGCGCGATTGAACTGCTCTTTTCAGGTTTAAACTAATTATGGCCATCTGTTGACTACTGTAGCGCATCCCGAAAATCCTGCCTTGAGAAAACCGTCATATACCAGCACAAAACAGGCATACTTGTTCAGGGAACCGCTAAGCCAGATGATCTCACAGGAACAACGATACGGGTCCAAGCAGACCGGAAGTGATCTCTCCACGATATCCCGAGGGAATCGTCATGTAGTAATTAGCCAGTGTGTTGAAGACCAGGATTTCGATGCGGTTCTCCCCTGGTTTTACCTGTTTCGAGATGTCGACTTGCCATGGTGGCGCAATCCGAATTCCGGTCAGATGGCCGTTGATATGAACTTCCGCCGAAGCAACCACACGTCCCAGATCCAACGTGACTTTACCTTTTGCCTGTTCCGGCGTCAGCTTCACAGTTTTCCGATACCAAGCGCCGCCGGAATAATTCTCCAGAACATCCGCTTTCGACCAATCGCCGGCTGACATCAACCCCACTCCGCATTCCAACTGGATGGACTCAGACAATGCCGCACCACCATAACAGCCCCGCCATTGCTCCACGCGCAATGCCACCTTGGTTCTGGGCAGAGCGAGCTTCGCCAACTCAAAACGCCACACACCTGCCTGCTCTTTCCCGTTCACAGGGATTCCGTCAACCCATGCCTGCACTTTTCCAAAAGCAGTAACGATCATCGCACGCAGGCCTGGCGGCGCAGTGAAACGATACCAGCCGACCGGCTTCGGCAGGTTGGGTTGACAGTCGAACGGAATCACGCGCGAATCGCCGAACCACCGCATGGCCAACGCACCCGACTGTCGAACCGACGGTTCATTGCCCGGCGCCAACAATACGAAATGCCCGCGACCGGGCTTGTCATAGCGCAGCAACACCGGATTCGCGCCGGCGTTCAAGGCCACGGACCCGGTGATATCCGTGATTTTCTTTCCATTCAACCAGACCGCCTGCGGTGTATTGCCGCCCATTTGCAGGAAAGCCCGGCAGGCGTTGTCCGTCCGGACTGTCGTCCAGAGGTAATAGCGGGAACCACCGGGCTCACTTACATATTCTTCGCGGCCATCCCACCGCTCCCTCTTGCACGTTCCAAGCAGGAGAAAATCATCACTGATTTTTTCTTTAAGGCCGTGATATCCCTGAGGTCCGGGATTACCCTCCACACCCCGCTTCCATGAGTATTCATAGGCCTGCCAACCGTATTTCTTGCCCTCATATTCCACCGGCACGGACGGGTTGATCGAGGAGAATGCGGCCAGTTTTTCCTCCAACACCACATCGTCCGACAAAGGCCCCAGCTTCCAAAATTGCGGACCGTAGGCGCTCGTCACCATCGGCCAGGCAGAGTCGTCAAAATCCGATCGTTCCCAGCCTGGGTTGGGAGCCGACTCCTCTGCAGTGCGAAACCGCCACGCTTCCGGACCGATGAAGGTAAGAGTCGGTGGCCAACGGAAATCGCCAAAACGATTATCCATCGTCGGCTTCAGCTCGAATTCCCAGTCGCCATCCAGTTGAATCTGCGATTTGAAATTGGACACTTGGAATTGCGTAACCTGGAGTGGTTCCCCGGGACTGAAAACAATCAGCTGGGCTTCTTTTTCAGAAAGCGGCAGGCGCAGTTTCGTACTTTCGGTCGTTTGATCCAGCACGGGTAACAACGTCGTTTCCCCTGTCCAGGGGTCCCACCGCTCCACTTTGCCCGTAGCACGGAACCAGACTTCGGCATTCTTTGGTGCGTTGTGCAGCAGGAAAACATCGCGCGAACCGATCTTTCGGTGCATGAAATTGGGCGAAACGTTTGGCGGAGAGCAGACCGCAAAATCGCGTGAAAACGTCTTTTCCATGATCGCAACAATCTGTTCCGGCGTTTCCACGCGCGTGACAAGCTTGGACACCAGTGCGTTCAGTACAGCATCGTTACGGCCGGCACGGTCGCTTGCCTCGGGAACAGCGCCCAACACCACGACGAGCCCGCCGGCGCTCTGAAATGCCAGCGCCTTTTCCAGGGTACTCCAGCGGATCGCGCGCATCGCCGGGAGCACGAGGACACGAAAATATTCACCGCTGACGCGCAACTCTTTTCCAACTATCTCCGCCCGATCCAGAGACTCGAAATCCATAAAATCGAAATCGACGCCCTGTGCGTAAAGATCCCTCCCTGCACGGAAAGCCCTATCGACGGCCTCTTTTCCGCCCATGCCTGCTTCCATGGGTGCCACCGGATAAAGAATCGCGACATCACAGCGGTGATGTCCCTGACTCATGAGGTAGCTGAGCCGTTGCACCATCGCCATATATTCGCGCATATGCTCCCAATAGGGCATGCGGAAATGGTTGCAAGGTGGAGCCCATTCCCAGAAGCCACCGTGCGTCGAATAATAGAGCCCGTGCAGAGAAAGAAGATTCTGCCCCTGCGCGAAGTTGGCAAACGTCGCATCCGCAAGCCCCTCCGTGCTGGTTCCCCACCCGCTGCTGTGAAACCCTTCGAGCCATACGCGCGGACGCAGGTAAAGGTGCGCGATCGAGCTGGCGACCTTGTTCTTGATCAAATCGCTGGATAGCTCTGGTTGGTCACAGCCAGGTCCCTGATTCCAGCGTTGGGTGCGGAAATAGTCACCAAATTCGACGACGTCGGTTCCTCGCCCGCCGTGGTCACAGCCATAAATCATGCCGCGACGCTGGTGCCAGTCAAAGACCGGTTTGAAAAAACTTTCTTCCTGCAAGGCCACCATGACATCCCGATAGTCGAGACGGATTTTTGGCGTGCGCGACCCGCAATCCACGAATAGTGCGGGCAGTTCCGGGACCAGATCGTACCCCTTTCGACGACGGAATTCTTCCGCAAAATGCGACGTCCAGAGGTTTCCACTTACACCGAACCCGAGTTCATCCGAGAAAAAGAAGTTCAAACCCTTGCCGCCTTCGCCTGGAAAGCGTTCCTCGAATTGCCCGAAGAAATACCGGGCATAGAGTTCCCCCGAAAGCGGGTGCATGGGATCAAGAGAAGGCTTCACCTGTTTCGCCGCAACCGCCACGAGTCGATGTCGAGAGCCTGGTGCGCGCCATTGCAACCTACCGTCGACAACGTTGGGCCGCAGATCCAATGCTTCGCCGCAAATCACACCTCCTTCGTCCAGTCGATAGGCGGCCACCATGAGGAGATTCTGAGGCAAGCTCCACTCTTCGACATCCTCTCCGGTGTCCCGGGTTTCACTTATCAGGACGGACCCGGTCAGATCGGGGTGATCCTTCAGCAGGCAATCCACGCGCCAACCCTGGCCGATACCGAGCGTATAATCGCTGAGACTGATGGCCATGCCGCGACGTTTCGCTTCGTCCTTGAACCAGCCAACCAGCTGCCACCATTCCTCAGAAAAAAGCGGCGGATCACTCGGCATCGTCAACCCGCAGGAAATCCCGCCATCCTGAAAGCCATGGGCATAATTGATCTGCAGACCTGTGACACCCTTGCATTTGTCCAGTTGGTCCATTTGCCAGGACAAGCGTTCCCGGGTCAACGGATCGCCTAACCACCAGAAAAAGGGCACTTCGCCATACCCCAGCGGCGGATTTCGGAATCCAGGCAAAGCGTCAAGATCGGCTGAACGATTTGGAAAGCCAATTGCATCGACCGGCGGTGGAGAAATATTGCCTGGATTACTGAAAGCAAACGAATCGATCATTGTCTCTCCCCATTCATGAAGGCTCCGGCAGCTAAAACAGCAAAGTCATGTTGCTTTCGTTGTCGTTTATTGCAGAGCTTTGCCCCGCAACCCACCTTAACAAAACCGTCAATTATCGTGAGGCGGGGCCTGCCATTAAGAATTAAGCATCTTGCCTCAGCCTTTCAGGGCAAACATCAACCTCTCCTTCTAAAATCACACATCAATATAATGCTCTAAATCTGATTTGTCACGTCATTCGACATGACTGATTCGACATGATAAATCACGCACATAATCATCATTATTTCAGCCATTGAATAAGCCCCGGCCGGTCT
>JAQBFJ010000154.1:0-16469 GCA_032123435.1 Verrucomicrobiota bacterium | reverse complement strand
CATCGCTCATGGGACAAAAGGTACGCCGGGGATAACAGGCTGATCGCTGCCAAGAGTTCACATCGACGCAGCGGTTTGGCACCTCGATGTCGGCTCATCGCATCCTGGGGGTGAAAAAGCTCCCAAGGGTTTGGCTGTTCGCCAATCAAAGCGGTACGCGAGCTGGGTTCAAAACGTCGCGAGACAGTTTGGTCCTTATCCACTGTGGGCGCAGGAAATTTGAGGAGAACATTCCCTAGTACGAGAGGACCGGGAATGACGTACCTCTGGTGTTCCAGTTGTTTCGCCAGAAGCATTGCTGGGTAGCTATGTACGGAACGGATAAGCGCTGAATGCATATAAGCGCGAAGCCTCCTCCAAGACAAGATTTCCCTATCCGTCGCAAGGCGGATCTGAAGGCAGGTTGAAGACTACGACCTTGATAGGCTGGATGTGTAATTACAGCGATGTATTTAGCTTACCAGTACTAATCAGCCGTGAGGCTTGACCATTATTATTATCCTAATTGGATTCCATGTAACACGTGGAATCAAGTTGTTTGCTCTGATCTATGTTTTTCTTTGAAAGATTTTTTCCGGTGACCATGGCGAGAAGGTAACACCCGTTCCCATCCCGAACACGGAAGTAAAGCGTCTCTGCGGCGATGGTACTGCGGCATTTGGCCGCGGGAGAGTAGCGCGTTGCCGGAATTTTATTTAAGACGGGCTTTAATTGAATAATTGAAGCCCGTCTTTTTTATTTGCTGGAAGAGGAAGATTGTTTGTCCATAACCTTCATTAGTTTCTCGTAACATTCGGGACATATTCCATGACTGAGCGCGGCAAGACTGCGTTGTTCAAGGAACAACGAGATATCTTCCCATGAATTCTGGCTGACTTTAAGTTTGCCGCATGATGAACATATGATAAGCAAGCCTCTTATTATATGTTTCTGTTGAACGTATGTATGACCAACAGTTATTATCGATGATATAATAACGGCCGCAGACAATATGCAGGCGCGAAAGACATCGACTTCTCTTATTTTGAGGTTGAAGAAAATAGCTGGCAAATCAACAATCTCGCTGATCCAGACTATGGCCAGCATGATAAGAAAGCCGAGGAATTGCCAGAAAGCTATTTTACCGAATAATTTGTCGCTTTTCAGCCTTCGTTTTACTTCAGATTTTTTCATGGTGTTGTAAGCTTCTTTGTTTAGTGTTGTTTATTATGTGTCGTGTTGCGACTGTTATGTGTCGTGCCCCGCGTAGCAGGCGACTCATGTAAGTGGTTCTGTTCATGGCGCTGCCTGAAGCGCAAGACAGTGTTGCAAGCGGAGGAAATAACATGCGATTCATTAGCCTAATTTTATTTTGAAAAGATCCGGCTGAATCGAAATAAAGGAGATTGCATAATTCAGGACTGCGTGCGTTGTTTACAGCGAGGGAGAAGAATAGTTTTTCGAACATGCCAGGATGCGCGGGACGCAGTTTATTAAGCACGTATAATGGAGGCGTTATACCGGTCTTTCTGCTTACATAAAGGAGGCAGTAATAAACGGGGTGGGTGAGCCCGAACTCTATGCAGTCATGTACGAATTGGTCCCAATCTATTTCGTAAAAAAGTATTACTTCGGCAATGTCCCGTAGAAGAATTAGTCTGTCGAATGAATGTCGCGTAGCGTGTTCACAAAGATGAATAAGAAGATGTCTTGGGTCAAGGGTTAGCCATGTATCATTGACATGTATGGCTGATCGCCATATTTCTGACATATCAATATTGGTGAATAGATATTTTGGCATGATGGAATTGATCAGATGCCAGTGGACGTGAATTGACGGCATGCATGGATTGTCTGATCGGTATAAAATGCTGTTGAGATAGCTGGATGTTGTTGGAATGACGTCTGCTTCTGGTCCCGTAAAACGCCTGTAACCTGACTGGTTGAGTTTGAGGTTGGCTGCTGGGACATCATCAGGTTTTATGAATATGTCTATATCGGAAAATTGCCGCAACCCCGGTGATGGGTATACATGAGAAGCCAGACAAGCGCCTTTTAGAAGTATAAAATCAATTTGCTGCAATTCAGTGGCAATTGCATGAAGTTTGTCGAGGAAAATGGTGTTTCTCGACAAGGTGGTCATGTAACTGTTTCTGAGCGGATTATCAGGGGTGTCGTGTTGATTGGCGTAACGATGGAAATAAATGAGTGGTGCGAGTCCTTCGATCTGAGCTGACTGGAAAAAAGAATCAGGTTCGAATTCTGCTGTTATATGTTGCGGATGCCGGTTTTCGCAGGAAGGAAATGATGCCATGAGCAGGGCTTCGTCCATTTTGACGGGTGGGGCCGTCAAGGTGCTGGTGGTATTACCTGTTTTTCTGTTGATTCGGATTACTTTGCCTATGATTTTGTTTATCGGGACCGGTGTGTCTGAATGGGTGGAATTGTCGCCGCGAGTTATTGCGCATATTGTGTTGCCGTATGATCTTAATGCTACAACGCGATGAGCAGTCCATTGGTTATCAATATCAACGAGTATTATATCGCCGGAACGGAGCGAGTCGGGCTGTGCGCGGGTGACAGTCAAGGTGTCGCCGGGGAATATTGCTGGTTTCATGCTGGATGTTATTGTCGATACCTGTACGCTTTTCCCATCGTTCAAATAAGAGGAAAGGATTTCTTTTGATTGCTGTATTATTCTGGCAGGAAGCATAATGTCATGTTTTAAAGCCGTGTCTTTATGCATGTGGGTTGGCCGTCAAGCATGCATGTTTTTCCCGGCAGCCATTGTGAGTCGCAGGCTGCGGCCAGGACTTCAATATTCTGCCGATGTGTTATTTCAGGTTTCCTGTATGTCTTTTTTTTCTTTGTGGCTTGCATTAGTGTCCTTTGCCATTAGTTTTTTGATGGCTTTTTTTGTTGCTCTTGCAACACTGCATGCTGACTCATATTTACCCAGCAGGTTGCCGCATTCGGCGAGCGCTGCGCCGGGACAACGTGGACAGTAGCTTTGCATATCACATGAGCAGCAATCCAATAAATCACAATAGCGCGATACGCGCAATTTGTCAAGAGCGGGTGATTTCCATATTTGTGCGAGCCTGTCATTTCTCAGATTTCCCGCTGATTTTCGAACAGCCAGGCATGGAAAAACGTCGCCTTGCGGATTTATACAAATCGTATTTGAGCCAGCGCCGCATACAGGGCTTGCTGTGTCGATATGGGTGCCGGGTGGATTTTGTCCCGGAACGGCATTGGCCAGTATGAATTCGAAAATTTGTTTTTCGGATAATCCATGTTGTTTCATGGGGGTTGATCCGCTATCTGTCGGAACGAGTACGAAATCAAAAACAAATTTGGCACCGATATTTTCGGCGAACTGTTTCAGCTTGCGGTATTCTGAGACGTTATATTTGAGCAAAGGAGATTTGATAGTGGTGTTAATGTTTCTTTCCCGGCATAATTTAATGGCGGTTATTGTC
Organism: Verrucomicrobiota bacterium; assembly: GCA_032123435.1. Classification (GTDB taxonomy): domain Bacteria; phylum Verrucomicrobiota; class Kiritimatiellia; order UBA8416; family JAQBFJ01; genus JAQBFJ01. The sequence goes on along the minus strand of JAQBFJ010000154.1, from coordinate 13,008 downwards.
TTATTATGGGAGCCAGGTGTGTTTGTTATCATGTCGTGAATATCCGCCTCCATCGAGTAGAGGCTGATTTCAACGCTCAATAGACCGGCTTCTGCCAGGCTGTCAGCGTGTTCTGGTGTAATAAGTGTTCCATTGGTAAATAGACGAATCGCGAAATTTCTTTTTTGGGCGGACTTGAGAATACTAGCAATGTCATTTCTGCAGAAAACTTCACCTCCTGTAAATGTCAGGAACAGGCAGTTCATGTGGGCGAGTTGTTCCAGTATATCTTCTATTTCCAGGAGTGTAAGTTCATCATGGGTTCTGGTATTGGCATAACAGTGTCGGCACGATAAATTACATCGGTATGTAAGTTCCCAGTGAGCGATGAAAGGGATCTTCTTTTCGAATGTTTTTTGCATGATAATCTGGTAAGGGTCGGGTCGTTGAGCGGGTTTGGGTGCTGTATATGAATTGGAATGGGTTTTCATGGTTATGACAGCAGAATCAGGTCCTTTTGTATCATGTCGGCCAGGAATTCCCTCAAATCTGTCCACGCGCATTCTTCAGATACGTCATACTCGGTCTTGATAACAGAGGCTATTTCGCCTGCTGTGCGTTTATTGTCTATGAGTTCCCATATTCGTGACCCCGTATTGTTTATGATTGTGACAATACCTTTTGGCGGATCAACTATTACTGTTTCATCATCAACGACACGCGAGACGATTTGGGGTGATCTTTGCGGCACGCTGTTATTTGTTATATTCATTTTTCTGTCACATTGATTCTTCTATACATTTCCAGAAGGATGGGTCTTTTTTGAAGTGTAATTCATAAACAGGAACATAATGGATTAATTCATGAACAAGCTCAAGTGTTTTGGCTGATTGTGTTGTTTGGAGTAAATTTGCGGGCAATGCAAGTATATTGGCGATGGCCTTAGCGTTGGAGAGGCGCATTATGTGGTTATAGTCGCTTTTGACAAGAGTGAAGATGGATTTGATTTCAAAAGGGCCTGTTGGATGTGTGTGTGTGGTGAGATTAACGGCAGGAAGTCCCCATGCATGGAATCGGTCGTTCAGTTTTAGGATGGCGGTGAGGTCGTCGCTTGCGATGATGCAGTTGTGAGACAATTCGCACACGGTTGATTTGCCGGCAGTTGATTTGCCAGCAAAAATATATGCTTGGTTATTTCTGACTACACATGCGGCATGGATCACCAATCCGTTATTTGTAATTATCAGGTGTGTATATATCTGCCTTATGCAATTAGCGAGCGCTGCGCATGGTGAATTTGATGTAAGGTGTATGGATCCAGAGTTGTTGTTTATATCCAGAATACATTTATATTCACCATGTCCATCAAGCAGATATTGAGGTTGTTCGTTTTGCATGGACGGGGCAAGGGGAGATGTCTGGACGTCAAGAGTCAGGAAAGGGGTTGTGTCGGAGTTGCATGTATTCAGTGTGGATATTACCGTTTGATATAAGGTCGGATCATAGAATTGAAGGCGCAAAGGAGTTTCTGCTGTATTCATGTTTGCGATGAGCTTTTTCATATTATATGGCTTTTGACTATGTCGGAGGTAAAGTGTGGTGAACAGGTTATGTCATGGATTCAATGATTGTTCGAAACGCACGTGCGGATTCATTGCATAAGAATCCTTCGGCTTTTTGTCTGCCTTGTTTAATTAAATTACATCGTTCTTCAACGCTAACGGCAAAAGCTTTGGAGATGGAATCGGCGATATCATTAATTATCAATCTATTGATCAGCACAGGCATGTTGCCGGTGATTTCAGGTATAGATGCGCATGGATAATAAATAATGGGACAGCCGCATGTCATTGCTTCAAGAAGGGGGTATCCAAATCCTTCGTATTCTGATGTTGAAATGAACCATTCCGCGGCGGCATACAGTGCTTTCAGGTCGGCATCAGGAACAGAAGGGTGTATCCGGATACATTCTCTCATGCTGGTCGAATGTATGAGAGTTTTGATTCGAGCCATATTTATTGGGTCACCCCCGACCAATAAAAGGTATTTGTTATTTATAAAGCCTGTTTCTTTAGCTTTGATGAAGGATTTTATGAGTAATTCTATGTTTTTGTGAGGTTTAAAATTACCGACATAAAGCAGAAAAGGTAATCCAGTTGAATACTTGTTTCGTGTTTCGTTGGTTTGGGTTTCATCAAAAGGTTTGCTCCATTCCGGGTTGATCGTTGGGTAGACGACTTTTATTTTGCTGGAAACGGTTGGCAGGTATTCACAAAGATCATTCCTGGAGAATTCTGAATCGGCAAGTATTACGTCTGTTTTTCCTGCAGCGAGTCGCAGTTGAATTCCTGTTAGAAAGCGTTTTAATCCAAAGCTTTTTAATTTTAGGAACATAATATCGTGAACAGTGATTATTCGCTTGAAATTGCCGCATAAGGGGACTTTGTAATATGGGCTGAAGAATATATCGGCGTTATTTGTTTCTGCCAGTTTGGGTAGCAGATATTGATCGGTTATCAAAGTAGGTGCTTGTGGAATATTGATGTATTTGAATTTACTGTTTTCGAGAGATTCCGGCAAAACAGAAGAGTTTTTGACTAAAAGCGTGAAATCAAATTTAGATTCATCGTTGAACGATAGAAGCATGTTTTCCAAATAACGGGCGATTCCTGTTTTCCTGCCTTTGATAAATTCTCTTGCATCTATGCAAATATTCTTTGGAGACTCTAATTGTTTTTTATTCACAAGTGTTCTCAAGTGGACTTGCCGTTATAAAATGGATACATAGTCCGAAGCATATTGATGAATTATGCGCATAGTTTTTGTTCGTAGTCAAGCGGTGACATGAATCCGGATACTGTTGCAATAATAGACCCCTGTATAAAATAAAATATTGCAGACGAGCCTACTCTTTTGTTTTAAAGAGTTTGTTGTTGGAATATCCTTTTTCAATGTTGTCCGGAATTATTCCATGGATGCCTTATTATAACAGTTGCTTTTGCCTGATATGTTGCATCGTTTTGTTCAGATTATTGCCCGGCGAGACTCCGCATGATGTTGCTAAAATGTAAAAAACTGGTTTTGCAGTTGTCTGCACGGCAAACTCTATCCGCAAAGATCGAGGAAAACGTATTTTCGTACTTGCCCCCTCATCCGCTCCTGCTAACATCTTTGTGAAATTGACAGGCAACGGTCATAATGAGAATTGTTGTAATTCTGCATGCTTGTCATTTATTGCTGACATGGTAAAGTGAAACTTGTACATGTGTCATTATGAAAAGAAAGAAGATCAGCGTTATATTTGGTACGCGCCCTGAAGCCATCAAGCTCGCTCCGGTAATTCTGGCGCTGAAGAACGACCATCGTTTCAGCTGTAATGTCTGTGTTACGGCGCAACATCGGGAGATGCTTGATCAGGTGCTTGAAGTTTTCGGGATCAATCCGGATGTAGATCTTAATCTTATGCGGCGGAATCAGACTCTTTCGGGTTTTACATCACGTGCTCTTGTTGCCATTGACAAATATCTGACGAATGAAAAGCCTGACTTTGTTATGGTTCAAGGTGATACGACTACAGTGTTATGTGCTGCGCTTGCGGCGTTTTATCATCACATTCCTCTGGGGCATGTTGAAGCTGGCTTGCGCACTTGGAATCTTGGCGCGCCATGGCCGGAGGAGGCGAATCGTGTATTGACGTCGCGCCTTGGGACTCTCCATTTCGCACCGACAGAGACTAATCGCAAGAATCTTCTGAAAGAGGGTGTGCCTGCTGGAAGTATCTTTGTTACCGGAAATACTGTGATTGATGCGCTTTTTATTGCCCTTGCAAAGGTGAAAGAGCATTCTCCAACCATAGATGGCGTGCCTAGATTCCTTCAGCCTGGCGAGTGCAATGCAGCGGGTAAGGCGGAACGGATTGTGCTTATTACGGGGCATCGACGTGAGAATTTCGGAGAAGGTTTTGAGAACATCTGCAAGGCAATAGCTATTCTTGCAAAGAATTTTCCTGACGTTCATTTTGTTTATCCCGTACATCTTAATCCCAATGTTCGTAAGCCGGTCAATGAGATACTGGGGTGTATGGATGAACGAAGTTTTAAATTTTACAATGTTCATCTGATTGCGCCACTGTCATACTTGTCATTTGTGGCCCTTATGAATAGATCTTATCTTATTCTGACGGATTCCGGCGGAGTACAGGAGGAAGCTCCAAGCCTTGGCAAACCGGTGCTTGTGATGCGTGATATAACGGAACGACCGGAAGCCGTTGCCGCAGGGGCGGTTAAACTCGTCGGCACATCGCAGAAATCTATCGTGAAGGCTGTGGGAAATCTACTGACCGATGAAAAATTTTACAAGCGAATGCGGCATGCACAGAATCCTTATGGTGATGGTAAGGCCGCTGGACGGATTGTTAAGGTATTAGGTCGACTCATCAGGAGTTAAATCTTTTGAAAAACTGGCTAATTGGGCAGGTCCCTGACTTTCTGAATCCATATGTGGAACGTATCCAGGCGTCGCCTGTTGGTTCGCGTCTTGCCCGGGGTGCATTCTGGAGCTTTTTTGGGGCGATTATCTCCAGGGGGTTGAGCCTGATTTCATCTGTTCTTGTTGCGCGAATGCTTGGCAAGGAAGGTTTCGGAGAACTTGGAATTATCCAGAGCAGTGTAGGGATGTTTGCCACATTTGCCGGATTCGGGCTGGGGTTGACGGCCACCAAGTATGTGGCAGAGTTCAGGGCAAAGGACCCTGCCAAGGCTGGAAGGATTATCGGTTTATCTTCGGTTGTCTCGTTGGTTACTGGTGGTTTGATTACAATTATTCTTGTTGTACTTGCTCCATGGCTAGCCGCGAAAACACTTAATGCTCCAAAGCTTTCTGGCCTCTTGATATTATCGGCTCCACTATTATTATTGGGAGCCTGGGGTGGGGCACAGATTGGAGCGTTAGCTGGATTTGAATCGTTCAAACGACTGGCGCAATTGAACCTGATAACTGGGTTATTGAATTTTCCGTTGATGGTTTGTGGTGTTTATCTGGGTGGCCTTACAGGTGCTGTTTTGGGGGCTGTATGTGCAAACCTTGCGGGTTGCGCCTTGAATAGTTGGGCTTTGCGGTTCGAAATGCGCAAGGTAGGTGTACCTGTGATTTATTCAGGGTGCCATGCGGAGTGGCCGATTCTATGGAAATTCAGTCTGCCATCATTATTGAGCGGCGTGATGGTTGGTCCTGTAACCTGGGCCTGTAATGCCCTGTTGGTAAATCAGCCCAATGGATATGCCGAGATGGGGCTTTTTAATGCCGCGAATCAGTGGCGTAGCGCCATTGTCTTTATTCCCGGTACTCTTGGTGTGGTTATCCTTCCGATGCTGGCAAATATGCATGGGACAAAGGATCTATCCAATTATAAAAAAACACTGAAATATAATCTTGTACTGAATTTTATAATTAGCCTTATCGTGGCCATAACAGTCTGTATTTTAGCCAAGATAATAATGGCAGCCTATGGATCGGGGTTTCGTGATGGACAAGTCGTTTTGATATTGCTTTCGAGCTCGGCAGTATTATGGGCGACATTGAACGTGATCGGGCAGGCAATAGCGAGTTCTGCTAGTATGTGGTGGGGCTTTGGGCTGAATGGAATCTGGGCTATTGCGATGTTAGCATCAACTTGGTTCCTTGTTGGTTATGGTGCAACAGGACTGGCTTTGGCAGTGTGCTTTTCTTATCTCGTGCACCTTGGCACCGTTAGCCTGTATGCTTGGATTGCAATATTTCGACATGGTGAGAAAGGTGGATTACATATTGTTTCTGACGTCTCTGACCAACCTAGTGTGCGATGAATACGAACATAAATACAAAAGCGTATTGGGAAAAACGATTTTCCTTGGGTGATTGGGAGGAAAAGAATGGACGGTTGCAAACTCTCAATTTCGCGATTGCTCAGGTCGGGCATTTAGCGATTGATAAAAACTTCAAGGGAACAATTCTGGATTTTGGCTGTGGGTTGGGGGATGCAATTCCGGTCTACAAAGAGTACTTTCCTGAAGCGCAGTTTATTGGTGTCGACATTTCTTCAAGCGCAATAGATTCATGTCGGATGAAATATGGATCAATTGCTGATTTTATACACGGCGATTGCGGGGTTGTTCCTGAAGTTGATGTTATCATGGCATCAAATGTATTTGAGCATCTTTCAGGTGATCGTGAAATAGCGCGTAGGCTTCTAGGCAAATGTAAACACCTTTATATTATTGTCCCATACAGGGAACGTCCTTTGTTTGCCGAGCATGTCAACGAATATGATGAGTGGTATTTTATAGACCTTGGTGAATGCAACTGGAAAGTGTTTCCTAGTAGAGGGTGGTCGGAATATGGGTGGGATCGCTGGTATCACATTAACTTTAAGAACATCTTTAAGGTCATATTGGGGCGAGGAATCCGGCGACGTAAAATGCAGATAATGTTCCATCTGATTAAACCAGCTTGTAAGGATTTCTTAACCTGATAGATTCTACTTTAATATGACTAGAATACTTTTTATTTCACCTGAATTTTTGCCCACAGGAGGAACTTCTGCAGAAGCTAGAGTCAACGCAAAACTTGTAACAGCAGGGCTCAATGCAGGTTGGAAAATCGATGTTATCGCAGAGGAACAGCAAATCCCATCTTCGCATTATGAAGACGATATGCTCGGGTACAACTTGTCTGATATCGTCTCGCTGGTGCATGTTCCCGATCGGAGAACGCTTAATCACTTATTGCTGAGGATCAGGTCGCAAATACTTTTTAGAGGTATGTTTTCACTTTATGGTAATGCAGGGGGTCCTCTTGCATTTCGAAAGGGTTTAGAGTTGATCCGTGCAAATCGGTACGATGTTATAATGTCACGTTCGTTACCGGAATATGCACACCTGCCTGCGTTAATGCTTGCCCGCAAAACAGGAATTCCTTGGATTGCGAACTGGAATGATCCTGCGCCGATGCGACTGCTTCCTCATCCATACGGCGACGGTCCGTCTGGTAGACCTTCTGGAGGCAGGCTTATGAGCAGTTTAAGACATAAAAGCCTGCAACGGTTTTTCTCTGCTATAGCGAGAGAGGCGACATGGCATACTTTTCCTTGCGAAAGATTGCGCGAATATATGATAGCAATTCTTGGCAGAACAATATGTGAGAAAAGTTCGGTTATTCCTCATATTGCCCTTGAATCCTTGGAAAACGTATCCGATCATAATTATGATGTATTTTCAATCTGTCATTCGGGCCTTTTGTATAAGAGGGATCCTAGGGTTTTCATGAAAGGTGTAAGATTGTTTCTTGATGCAGTAAAACCGACTAATCGGATTAATATTTCTTTTCTCGGTGCTGATTCGAACAAGATTACAAAAGATGTGGTAGATTTCGGTCTTGAAGGTGTTGTGTGTTCTGAACCTGCCTGTGCGTATCATTTAGCTGTCCAGCGTCTTCGCATGGCGTCAGTTACGTTGATTATTGAGGCCCAGATGAAGGAGGGAATATTTCTTCCTTCAAAACTTGTCGACTGTGCTCAAACCGGACGGCCGATTCTGGCTGTCTCCCCATTGAATGGAACGATTTCGGACTTGATTGGTAAATATGGTGGGGGCATTGTTGCCGATTGCTTTTCGCCTGAGAGCGTCGCCGTTGCGCTAGGGACTCTGTACGGAAGTTGGAAACGCGGTAACCTCGATCTGGAATATGGGTCACAATGTCTTGCTGAACAGTTTAGCGCAAAACGCGTGATTACTGCCTATGAAGAGTTGTTTTCTTCGGTTTTGCCGCTGAAGAAATAGCGGTCATGTTTTGTATGTATTGACTGAAATGTCGGTAAAGCCGGTGGTTAAAAGAACGTGTTTCAGCAGGAAATACGGGATCAGGTTGATGTGTCCCATTCTCTTGATTTCGTAAGGATCGAACCAGAAGAGTGTTCCGCGGGTAAGGAATTTCATTCTTGACCGGAAGCTTTGAATATTGGGTGTAGTTATAACAAGTTTTCCACCTGGCGCAAGAACTCTGTTAAATTCGCCTGCAATGTGAAATAAGTCGCGTGCGTGCTCAATGCCTTCAATGCAGGTTATGATTTGGCATGATACGGAATCGACAGGAAAAGTTTTGTTCATATCTGCGGTCAGCAGATGTTCATCGTTTTCTCCGGGAGTAATATCCATGCCGGAACATAACGCGCCTTGCTGCAGGAGCTTTTTAACGAACCCACCGGAGCCGCAGGGCGCATCAAGGATACGACGGCCTTTCACTGGCTGTATAAGTTCAAGAACAGCTTCGTAAGTTCCGGGCGGCGCTATTCCGGGCGGATGAATATCTGTTGCTTTTTTGTTCTCGTGTTTTTTATCAGGGGTTGTAGTCATATTGTTCCAGGTGGTATGTCGGTTTTCCTTTTTGCCTGTTCCAGATAATGGTGAATATTAGATAATACAGGATGGCCGAGTTCACGCATATGATAAACCCGGGAATGCCGTCCATGAATCCCCGTTTCCAAAAATATTTATAAAGGAAGATCAGGGCTGGTCTGATTGTGAAATACCACGGCATGTTCCATGCTCTTATTTTTATTCCTTTTGAGATATATTCATCGGCGGTAAGAGGGGCGAACAAGCGTGTCATTTTCTGTAAATATTCTTCCAGTGATTCCGTTTGATGGTGGACGAGGAAATTATTCAGTTTTCCGATTTCCCCTCTACAGGCGAAACTATCGAGAATCTTATCGTTCAGGTCGTAAGACCCCGATTTTCGGTTGAACAGTCTTAAGAACCGAAAATCGAACCACGAACAATGCTTTATTTCTTTGCCCAGGAAATGGTTTAAGCATCGCATGAGGTAAGCATCGCAATCGGGGCCGCGTTCCATAAGCGCCTGAATCTCATTTGCCAACGTTGTCGGGACGATCATATCGGTATCCAGGGATAGAATCCAGTCGTTGCCACATTGTTCCATGACGTACTGTCTTTGTGCAGGGAAGCTGTCAAAATCTTTTTCCAGCACTTTTGCTCCGAATTGTGCGGCAATTTCGCGGGTTCTATCGGAAGAATGGCCATCCAGCACGACTATCTCGTCGGCCCATTTAACGGAATTCAGGCAATTGGCTATATGGCTTTCTGAATTCTTTGATAAAAGCGCGATGGATAGTTTTGTTTTCATTAACTAAACATAACTAACTGTGTGTTGGTGTGATGTCAAGAAGAAGGTTTTTTAAGTGTTCATATATGGGTAATTATGCTATATTCTTGCTGAATATGAAAGAAGAAGACATGACCGTGTTGCCTGAGCGGGCAGGAATGGTTCTGGTTGTTTCTATGGGCGGTTTGGGAGATCATGCCATCAAGGAATTCGGATACATTAATGATCCCAATTCTTTTGCCCACGATGAGACACTTTTCAGAAAAGCTGGATTCAGGAGCATAGAAATCACTGTAAACAGAAAGATGTTATGGATGATGGGCCTGTCATTCATTTATAAATTGTTTTCTTTCCTGATGAAAGAGAATTGTAACAAGATTGATATATTAGCAGGCGAGATTCTTATATTGAAAATGCAGGTATAGAGTGTCGTAATCCATAAGGTCTAAAATGCAGGGCGGCGCTGCAGATCATTTTTTGGATTCATTGTGAATATACTTATTGCAACAGATAATTTGTTCCCTGACGTGATGGGTGGGAGCGGGCGAGTTGTTGCCGAGACGGGGAAACATCTGGCACAGCGTGGGCACAATGTGCATGTGGTCACAAGACGGGTTGGCAACACAGCGACCCACAGTACGATGGATGGCATTAGTGTTTACCGATATGAATATGGTGGGTCCGTTTTTGCAACGCTACGTTCAATTTTGAGAATCTTGCGCAGTCAGGCGCTAGCTACTGAATTCGACATTGTCCTGATCTGTCAGCCGTTTGTTGGAATTGCGGTATTATGTTCAGGAAAGCTTAGGAATGTTCCTAAGCTTCGTGATTTTTATGGTCCGTGGCATGATGAATATCGGGTGAAAACATGTGGCTGGCCGATGGGGAAGATTGCCTTTTGTGTCAAAATGAACATGAGTGTACGCCGTTGTCTGGATCGATATGTTTTGCGGCAGGTTGATGGGGTTCGGGTGTTGAGTCAATATACGGAGGACATGGTGAAGGTGCTGTGCCCAAGCGTCTCTGATCGGATCAAATGCATTCCTGGAGGTGTAGATTCGAAACGCTTTGTGCCGGCTTATGACGTAAAAGAGGTTCGCAGGCGGCTAAATTTGCCGGAAAATAGCCCCATCGTTTTTACGGTGCGAAACCTTACAGCCCGTATGGGATTGGATGTTTTGATTAATGCAATGGGTCAGGTTGTTGAACAGTTTTGCAATGCGATTCTGGTTATAGGCGGTGAAGGTCCGATGCATGGGGCATTGTTAGATCAGGTAAAACGCTGTGGTTTGACTAAAAACGTCATGTTTAAGGGCAAAATACAAGACAGTGAATTGCCCTTTTTTTATCAATCTGCAGATGTTTTTGTTTTGCCAACTCAAGACCTAGAAGGGTTCGGGCTTGTAACACTGGAAGCTATGTCTTCTGGGGTTCCCGTAGTCGCAACTCCTCAGGGCGGTTCTGTTGAGATTTTGAGTCAACTGGGGCAAAACTTTCTGTGTGATGGTAAAGATGCAAAGCACATAGCCAAGAATATAATTAACTTTCTCGGAAAATCCAAAGATGAGCGTGATTATCTGGGCAGGGCGCTAATGAATGTCGCCAGTGAGTACAGTTGGGAAGAACAAGCTAAAACCATGGAAGAAATGATGTTTAATATAGTGAAAAAGCAGAAATGCGAGAAAGAATGATTTGATATGCGTGTTGGATACATCTTTAACCACTCGGAGATTATAGGCGGTGGCGAAATCAGCTTTATTGACCTGATTGATGAGATTAGAAATTCCGGGGTGGATCCTGTCGCTATAGTGCCTGGAGATGGAGTCGTTGCCAGGCGTCTGGGTGCTCTTGGCATCAGGACTGTATTTGCGATGTTCCCGACATTACGTCGATTCGGCATTTTGAAATACTGGACGTATGTCGACAAGATCAAGGAAATCTTAGAATCATTGAATTTGGATATAGTCCATACTAATGGTGCGAGATGTATGTTATATGTGGGGCCGGCATGCCGAAAGGCGGGTATACCATGTGTGTGGCATGTTCGGGTTATAGAGAGGGACGTTCTGCTGGATAGAATTCGTGTGAGATATGCAGATGAGATATTGGCGAATTCGAATGCTGTGGCAACAAGCATCAGGAAACTGGTTGGTCGCTCAAAACGTATATCGGTAATATATAACGGTATTAAAATAGATAAATATGTGGACGCGAAGCCGTTGAATCTGATGCGTGAATTCGGGTTGCCTGAAGGGCCTGTCATTCTTGTTGCGGCAAGGATATCCAGAGAGAAGAACATTGAATCAATTATATCGGCTTACGGAATTATGCGTAAAAAAGGATTGATTTGCTCTCTGCTTCTTGTTGGGTCACCTGACTTTGACGAGGATTATGTTGCGGCATTGAAAAAAATGGTGATTCAGGATGGTGTTGACAATGTTGTGTTTACGGGTTGGCGAGATGATATTATTTCGATCATGAAATCAGCGTCCGTTGTGGTTTTGCCGTCAACCTCGGAGCCCTTTGGGAGAGTAATTATAGAGGCATGGGCCTGTGGTGTGCCTGTTGTGGCCACGGATTCCGGTGGACCTGCGGAATTGATTAATAACAATAGAGATGGGGTTCTTGTTGAACCGGGCAATGTGAAAGAGTTGGCAGATGCGATTCAACGACTGGCAAGTGATTCACGGCTTGCATTCGGGCTTTCTAATGCCGGATTGGAGCAGTCGCGTCATTTTTCCATTACGAGCCATGCGGAAAATGTTGTTGCATTGTACCGCAGAATGCTTGGTTTCCATTAATGTGTGATAAAAGGAGAAATGCTTGATTGAATAATGAAGCAAACAGTGTAATTTCGGGTTGATGGGGTTTACGCTGATAACGGTGGATGCTCAGAAGAGCTTCATGAAAATCGTCGGCGCTGGAGCGCTTGTATATTTTTCGTTACTTTTCGTTATGAAAGGAATTGGGCAAGCTGAACTTGTTCTTGTGAAACGTCTGTTAAGGATAATGCATGATTAAAAAACTCTTGCTTGTTAAATACCGTTTTATAGGGGACGCAATCCTGGCTTTTCCTGCTTTTTCGGCTATTCGTGAAAAATTTCCTGATGCAAAGATTGATCTTCTGACTGAGCCGCTCATCGCTTCGCTGATGGCTGGAAATCCATGGGGTATCAATTCAATCGTTGTCGGTTCCAGCCGGGAGGCAAGGGGATTACAGGGTTTGTTAAGCATGGCTCAAAGATTAAGGAAAGAGCATTATGATATAAGTATGAACTTCATCCATGAATACACCATGAAAGATTCGCTATTGCCGTTTCTTGCCGGTATTCCTGAAAGGGTTGGATTCAGGGCGAATGGCAAGTTTGTTTTCTTTAACAAGCTGGTAGATATTGAAGGGGATAAGTATATTTCACATCGTGGACACATGACGTCTATAAACGCTATGATCCCGGAGCGAATGGGGATTACGGTTGAGAATCGATTGCCGCGGTTATGGGTAATGCCGGAGGCAATGGAATATGCCAGGGAGATTTTGAAGAATAATGGCTTGAAAACGCCTGTTGTTGGACTGCATCCTGGCGCGGCCAATCCTATTCGACGCTGGCCGATGGAACACTTTGCCGCGGTTGCCAGATACCTTTGTGACAATTTGAATGCAGGAGTCTTTTGTATCGGTTCGTCTATTGAGTCCGATTATTGCCGAATGCTGGTTGATATGGTTGGGCGTGATAACTGTATTTCTCTGGCTGGAAAACTCGATGTGAGCCAGCTTGTGGCTGTCATTCAATGCGCCGGCCTGTTTATCAGCAACAGTTCCGGTCCAATGCATATTGCCGCAGGGTTGAAAGTTCCTTTGGTTGCACTGAGAGG